>CAVUQF010000004.1:0-40459 GCA_963743615.1 uncultured Nanoarchaeota archaeon | reverse complement strand
ACCGGGAATTGGACCCGGGTTTCAAGCGCGACAGGCTGGTGTTCTAGCCATTAAACTACCGGAGCGTACAGAGAGATATTTAGAATTACTTTTAAAACTTACTAATTAGTTCACTGAATAACCTATTAGAGTACACGGCATAACTGATTGCTGGGTACAATATCCTCCATAATTCCAGTAATAAGTGCATGTAGAAGAAGTTGACACATCTCCCAAACAAGTAGACTCACAAGGAGGCCCATTTGATCCATAAAGCACTGCAGTTTGATAATATGGGCAGCTATACAAAGCTTGATCGTGTCCTGTAGCTCCACTCGGTCCAGCAGGTCCAGTAACTCCCGTTGGTCCAGCAGGTCCAGTTGCTCCATTTGCTCCTGCAGCTCCTGTATCACCTTTAGGTCCAGCAGGACCCGTAGGACCTGTAGGTTCTTGTACACAGGCCCAGCTTCCAGATACCATCTCTAGGGTATCACCATTAGTATTACATGTTTGAATCTCTGAAATATAATGTCCGGGATTTGGAATAGGTGTAACAGGAGCATCTGCATAAACAGCAACCCCGATTATTGCTAAAATCCCTATAACAAGTATATAATAATCGATTGTTGTAAACTCTCCTAGAATTACCTCTCCCCTTTTTCATACCTACTTCAAGGGAATATTCTTTTTAAATTTACTGATAATCTAAATCTTTATCTCTTTCTTACCGTCCATATAAGGCTGAAGAACCTTTGGAATTTTTATGCTCCCGTCTTCCTGCTGGTTGTTTTCCATTACAGCTATTAAAGCTCTCGGTGAAGCAAGACAGTATTGTTTAAGGTATCGGCAAAATATCTCTGTCCCTTGCTCTCTATCTTAATATTGAGCCTTCTTGCCTGCGCATCCGTAAGATTGCTTCAGCTTCCAACTTCAAAATACTTTTTTTGCCGAGGTGACCATGCTTCAACATCGCAGCTCTTCGCCTTCAAATCGGCCAAATCTCCAGAGCAGATGTCTAAAACTCTTACCGGAACACTCAACTCTTTAAAGACTTCAATAGTATAATTTTTCATCTTATCATACCATTTGTAAGAATCCTCCGGCTCACATATTACAACCATCTCCTGTTTTTCAAACTGATGAAGTCTGTAAAACCCTTTCTCCTCAATGCCATGAGAACCAACTTCCTTTCTGAAGCATGGAGAGTAGCTCGTCAACTTAAGAGGTAAATCTTTAGAAACAAGAGTTTTGTTAATGAATCTTCCAATCATTGAATGCTCCGAAGTTCCAATCAAATACAAATCTTCTCCTTCAATCTTATACATCATATTATCCATCTCTTTGAAACTCATAACTCCCTCCACAACTTTCCTTCTTATCATAAATGGAGGAATTACATAAATGAATCCTTGTTTTATCATATAATCTCTTGCAAAGGCAAGCATTGAAGAATGAAGTCTTGCAAGATCTCCCGTTAAAAAATAAAATCCATTTCCCGATGTTTCTCTAGCAGAATCAAAATCAACTCCGTTTAATTTTTCTGCAAGCTCGGCATGATTTAATATTTCATACTTCGGAACAGGGGGATTTCCCTCAGGAATTCTTTCTATTTCAACATTTCCAGAGTCATCTTTTCCTAAAGGAACGGACTCATGTATTATGTTTGGAATTTGCCTTAGTAATTCGTCTCTTTTTTCCTCAAGACTTTTAGATTTCTTCTCGCTGTCTGCAATTTTATCTGGCAAATCTTTTGCTTCCTTAATCAATTCTTTGGCTTTCTTCTCATTCTTGGACTTCTTAGCATTATTGATTGATTCTGATATCTCATTTCTATCTTTCCTTAACTTGTCCCCCTTTTGTTTTTCCTTTCTCCATTTTTTATCAAGTTCATTTACCTGATCAACAATGATAAGTTTTTCTTCCTGAAACTTCTTCTTGATATTTGCTTTGACAAGTTCTGGATTCTCTCTCAGAAGTTTTATATCAATCATCCCTTGTAAAAAGAAAGATTCTATTTAAATTTTCCCAAGAACTATATATTTCAAAATATATTGTAAAAGCTATAAAAATATATAAATAAGTTGCATATAAAGCTTCAGTGATAAGTAATCTTAAGAATCTTATTCCTATTGGGTTGGCGTCTCTCGTCCTTGGATGTTCGACAATCCCAAATATTCCCCTAGATGAATTCTGCCGTGTGAGCAACGGCGAAAACGATACAATAAATCTGGAAATTGATACAAAAAGAGATGGCAAGACAGATGTTACATCAACTTATAGCAGAATAGCAATGGGGATAACAAATGGAGGAATAATAAACTATATTGAGTATAATGGACTCAAAAGCAGAAATTTATTTATTGTACCTGACTTTTCCGGAGTTCCAAAAGTCTCGTTGAAAAAAGTATCTGAACTTATGGTTCCCAAATTGAGTGGAACTTTGCTTATGGGAATAAACGCAAATAAAAGTGACGATTTAAACATGGTTGCAGACTTCGATATTAACCCAGACAATGGTAATTTGAACTATAAAGGCTACTATGAAACAACTGAAGGCTACAAATTCCATCCAAATCCAAAGTATCATCCAAAACAGAAAGTTAGCACCTTCTCAAACTCAAGTTTAACTAAATACTAAATCTACTTCTTCTTGCTTGCCAATTCTTTCTTAGAAATCTTCCTTCTAGCAACTATAACCAAAACTGCCCCAACACCTACAACAAGAAGAATAAGGAAAGTTATTCCCCCTGGAGAAGTCAATGCACCGATAACTCCACCGGTAATTCCGCTTGGCTTATTCAAATTAGTAGAAGCACTACTTGCGTTCTGTGAGGAAACATTATTGTTAGTGTTACCATTACCAGAGTTAAGAGCGGTAGCTGATGAAGGAGTATACCCGTAATAACCTCCCTGATAAGGATATGGAGAATAAACTACACCAGACAAGAAAGTGGAGATAGCGGATTCTAATGTAGAATCTGCAGCATCAACTGTAACTTGAGAATTGGAGGAGGTTATCAATTGAGCAGCACTAATAGCTGCATTCAGAGCATTTACTGAACTCTGCGAATAATCTCCAGATGCTGCCCCAACTGTAGAATTAACAACATAAGCTTGAGCCGTAGCGATATCTGCATCTAACTGTACAAGACTGCTAGTTACAACTGTGGAAGATGACACTCCAATCATAAACAATGAAAAGTGAGGAGTACTTGCCGAATACAAATAATCTAAGCCATTAGAACCCGAATAAGTAGTACCAAGCTCTACCCAACTGTTTGAGCTAGAATCCCAGACATAAAGATTTACCAAACTTGGATTTGATACCAAAGACTGAGGAACACTGAACGAAATAACTCCTGACTGCTCTGGACCATTCAAACTAACACTAAATATCTGTATCGCATTTAAATTCCCAATTTGAGACAGTTGAGTAGCACTAAGTGAGGAAGAATCAACTAAAGCTATATTCATAGTAGTTCCAGCGACGAGACCACTTATTCCACTAATCCAGTTAACTACTGTTGGATCCGAAGGAATATAAGTCTCTGTTTGAACTCCTTGAAGCGTTAAATAGACATTCTTAGTAAAACTATTTCCATCTGAAGCTATAGTTACCGGAATCGTATATGATCCATTCTGCAACCGAAGAGAACTTAAATCTGCTGAAGAAGTAAAATCATAAGAAAGTTGATTTTGATTAGCTGCCAATAAACTAGCTAAATTAGTATCCACAACTGAAGAAAGGGCATAGTCATTCAACAAACTCCAAGTATTACTACTGTAAGTCGTAGGAATCATTCCAGTTATTATCTGATTAACATAATCTGCATAGTTTGGAACATCAGCAAATCCTTCGTTATAAGTCACTACCAAATTATCTCCAGTCTTCACAAAAGTAGCAGTTCCCGACATAGAAGAAACACCAAAAGAGAAGTAACTTGCAAGGCTTGGAACTTCAGAAACCAACTGATTAAGAACAGTAGGACTCAACTGTGATGCAAAATAATTGATGGAATTATTCATCCTAAGAAGATTTATGAAAGCATCTGCAGTGTATCCCTGCTTGAATTCGCAACCAAGCATATCTATACCCCCCAGGCTGCTATCTGCATTTTCGACTGAAACACTTGAAAAGGAAACTACTCCACTGTTAACACTTCCAGAGGCATCAACTCCATTTAACAAGTCGGAAGCAGAGAAGGAGATGCCATTAGAACACTCATGAACAGAACTATAGTAAGAAGAAGGAATAACTTGAGTATCCCAACTCTGACCAGCACCATTCAGCGTGAAATTAACAGTTGTTGTGTGAGGAGTAGCGATTATACTAATGTTGCTTGTCTGATCCGAAACAGCTTGGGCGGAGACAAAACTCACCAAACTAACTAAAAATATTGCAGAAATTATTGAACTCAAAATGAAGAATTTACTATTCATCTTGAACTTTACAACAAATTATATGCTTATAAATCTTTTTATTGAACCGCAAAAGAGGGGGAGGCGAATGTAAAATTATCGCTGCTTTCAGATTTATTATAATTCAAAACTACCTGAGTGTAATATTGTCCCGATTCCTTAAACGCATAATCGGGGGCATTTATACCTAATCCTGCTCCCTCCAAAAGAGAGGTCACATCCACTCCATTATACGTTACCTGCGCACTATTATTATCTGAAACGCTAACATCCATAGTGTTGCCACTTCTTTGCTGCAGTATATACCATCCATTTTGATTAAGAGTGATTACCATATTATAATTTAATTTTTGATCTAACATTTTTTTATCTGATGAAGGATTAATCTGCCCGGGATTAGTCTCCTCAAACAGAATATACTCCAGGCAAGGATTGTTCAAATTTGAATTATCCAAAGTTATAGAAGCATAAGGATTAGTATTGTTCTCTATTTGTGCATAGAAAGTAAAGGGGTCCCCGACATGATAGCTATTAGTAGCACTGCCAGAAGCGTTTTGAAATTGCAAGTATACCGCTAAATCGGTATTTGCTGGAGGGGGCAAGGGATTAACTGGATTAATTGGATTTACAGGATTGACAACAACAGGTATAGCTGTTATAATTTCTTCAAGAGGATTTGCATCTCCCCTATTTCCATTTGTATCAACAACATATCCGCTAACTTCTACATCTTCCGCACCAGTAAAGTCAAAAATCGTTTTTATTGGACTCCTGGAATCTATATCTTTCAATTCTTGTTTTGTTGCCTTATCACTAATGTCCAAATGATATTGCTCTATTCTAACATTAGGATCCTTAGTATCTGTGACTACTCCCGTTGATGAAAATAAGACAGACAATGGCTGTTGAGGGGAAGCTTCCCCATAAAGCTGAGAAGAGCTAATCAATGCCTCTGGATTTGATTTTGGATTATTCTTATAAGGAAGATTACAGCCCGCAGACCATAAGGAAGAAGCTGCAATTAACATCAGAGACCCTCTACCAATTCCTTCTTTAATTCTTTTAAAAAGATTCTTTACCATTTTTAGATAAAAAAATTTAATTCTTAATTGTAAGAATCATCAGCAACATCTAAAGAACAATTTTCAACTACATCAGACCCTACCACTCCTCCCAATTCTCTAATGGTCATATAAGGCCTGCCCCAGTCTACATCTTCTTCTTGGCCCGATTCAATCGGCTGATTCTTCGCTTGGTAATTTGTCATGTTATAACCTCCGAAATCCAAATTTACTTAAAACCTGGTTTTTCCGATTGTAAGACCTCTTTTAAGAGCTTTATATGCCTTTCTCTTTCGTCACTATAGACCCCTTTTTTGTTCCTATTTTGTTTTATCATTTCAGCAATATGCTCTCCCCCCATAATATATGGAGTTAAGACATAATCCGCCCCCTTTTTATATAATTCAAGAGCCTCATTAATCTTTGCGGTTCTCAAAATTACGGTAGAGTTTGGATTTACTGATTTTATCTTATTCAATAAAAGCAGGTTTGTTTCAAACTCAGGTATCGTAGATATTACTGTCTTTGCCTTGCCAAAAGGCAAATCTGATAAGAAATCAGAATCATACGCATCTCCGTACATACAAGGAATATGCCATCTTTCAAGCTTTGATATTATATCGGGATTAAAGTCAATTACAAGGAAACTCTCATTCAACTCTTCCAAAGCTTTCAATATCCCAAATCCTGTTCTGTTATATCCAAATAAAATTACGCTGTACTCCTTCGTTGTTTCCCTCTCTCTCCTTAACTCTTTTCTCTCAAATATGCTGAGAGGCTTTGAAATTTTTTTGTAAATCTTATCTGCAAAAACAGTCAGATAGGAAGAAAGGGTTATTGTAATAATAGTTGTGAGTGTTATTATTGCCAGAACATTTTGTAAGGACTGGCCTAAAGAAACTGCAAGTGCAAGGAGTATAAGAGAAAACTCGGACACCTGGCCGAGAGTAACTCCTACAAGGAAATTATTCCTTTTGGTATATCCAAAAAATCTTGTTAAAATCATAATTATCAGTGGCTTGAATATTAGAACAACTGCAGAAAGTACAAGTGAAGGAACAATTATACTGCCAATGGTTGTTATTTGAACATTTAACCCTAAGAGTATGAAGAAAAGTATAAGAAAGAAGTCTTTCAAAGGGCTGATCCTTGAACCAATTTCAGGGCCATAAGGAGATGTAGATAGCAGAACACCTGCTATAAGAGCCCCAATCTCAACAGAAAATCCTATAACTCCAAACAAAGCAGCAATGCCAAATGCCCAAGTTATCGCAAATAAGAATAATAGCTCAGACGACTTTGCAATACTCTTCGTTATCCTTGGTAAAAGGAAAAATCCAAACAAAAACAGAATAACAATCAATCCAGCCCCCTCCAAAATGCTTGTTAAGCCAAAAGAACCAGCGGTTCCTGAAGAGGTTGCAGAAATTATCATCAGTACAACTATTGCAACAACATCCTGAAGAATTAGAATCCCAATTGACAACTTTCCATATATCGAATCAATCTCACCTTTGTCTGAAATAAGTTTAATGGCTATAATTGTACTGCTAAACGCAACTGCAAGTCCTATATAAACTGAGCTTGTTAAATCAAGATTAAGAACTTTGAATGAAATCAAAAACCCAAGAAGGAAAGTAAAAACCATCTGACCGATCCCAATAAGAAGTGCAGGAACTCCCACCTCTTTTATTGATTTTGGATTCATGTGTAGACCAACTGTGAATAACAAAAATGCAACTCCAAATTCAGACAACGTTTGTATAATTGTTGTGGAGCTAAACTGTGTGATAAAAAGGCTTAGAATGATCCCGGCCAGAATATATCCAAAGACAAGGGGCTGTTTCAAAAGTCTGCTTATGAATGAAAGGACAAATGCGATGGAAAATATTATCGCAAGCTGTATAAAAATCTCTTCAACCATTTTACTCTTTTATAAAGAAGGTTAGACAACAACATTTTTAAACTATTTCCTGAATATACAGGAATGGTAAAGGCAAGAATAAAACTGAATAGTACAGATATAGAAATGCTCAATGAGATTTGCAATTCGATAAAAGACATAGCTGACAAATCGGGGATTGTAGCAAGCGGTCCGGTTCCTCTTCCAACGCAAAAGCTCAAAATAACTACAAGAAAATCTCCTTGCGGTGATGGAACAGCAACATTCGACAATTTCGAAATGAGAATTCACAAAAGATTGATAGATTTGCCTGCAAATGAAAAAGTTTTGCATCACATAATGAGGATGCGTGTTCCAAAGAATGTCAACATAAAAATAGAGATGAAAGAATAATCTTAATCAAAAATTCTATCTAATTTTCCTTGAAATTCTAAGCCTTCTCCAGTAAACTTTTTTTCCCCCGTATCCTTATCTTGAGTAATGAATTTCGTTCCTTCAAAATTATCTGCATCACCAACCTTAAATTCTGGTCTTATCATCTCTTTTATAACTCTTAGCTCCTCTGTTGAAAAAGTTATTGCATTAAGCTTGTAGTCCTCAAATGCCTCCCACGCAGATGGCGCTACCTTTTTTGTCATTTCAGCCATAACTTCTGCATATTTTCTTATTTCAAGCTGCGCATGTGCATCCATTCTAAGACCTAAAAAGTGAAACAGATTATGCAGGTCTATATTCCAGTACCATTCTGTATAAGTTGAAAGAGGAAGATCTATCCTTGCAAGCTCTTTAGCCACATTTTTTTCAAGCAGAGACTTGTAACTTTTGTATGATGCCTTCTGATCTGATTCCATCCAAGCTAAGATGGATTCAATATCCGAATCGGAGTAGGTTTCCTCACTCCTGCCTTGCTTATTGTCTATATTTTGCGGGTTAATATTTTCTTTATCTGGCAAATAAAACTCATCTTTCAAAACAGAATATCTTCCAGACACCTCGTTCAATCTGGCAGTCCTATGTCTTACCCATTGCCTCGCGACAAAAATAGGCATCTTTGCATGAAATGTTAACTGTACCTGCTCAAAGGGACTAGTATGCTCATGTCTCATAAGATATCTTATTAGCCCCCTATCTTCTCTGAAACTTTTCGTTCCGGCACCATAAGAGACTCTTGCCGATTGGACAATCCTTGAATCTCCGCCCATGTAATCGACTAGCCTGACAAATCCTTTGTCCAAAACAGGAAATTCCTTATCTAAAATTTCTTCAGCGGCGGGAACAACATCGTGCATTCAAATTACACCTCTTTGCGTTTTAAATACAAGTATAGTGTTCAAAAGTATATATTCTGCTATAAAAATCGTTTATAATGGACTTGTAAAATAAAGTCCATGTCAGAATATCAAAAAGGATTGTTCATTGTTTTTGAAGGTATTGACGGCAGCGGGACCTCAACTCAAGTTCTTGAGCTAATTAAGAAAATAGAAGAATTGGACAAATACCAAGATGTTTTGAGAACCCACGAACCATGGAGAAACAGAGAAATAAAGAAAAAATTAGAGAGAGATCAAGATGCTTATTCTGACCCAGGAAAGATGGCTGATTTATACATTGATGACAGAACAGATCATTCTTATGAATTGATAAAACCTGCGCTTGACGGGGGGACATTTGTAATCTGTTCAAGATATAAAATGTCAACTTGTGCATTTCAGCAATCCCAAGGGCTTTCATTAGATACTCTTCTCAGCATGCACAAATATAGGGGAATTCTAAGACCCGATCTAACTTTTTTCTTGGATGTTGAAAGAGAAATAGCTGTAAATAGAACTAGAAATAGGGAAAGAAAGGAGAAATTTGAA
Source organism: uncultured Nanoarchaeota archaeon (assembly GCA_963743615.1). Classification (GTDB taxonomy): domain Archaea; phylum Nanobdellota; class Nanobdellia; order Pacearchaeales; family GW2011-AR1; genus JAKLIN01. Next base: position 31,238 of record CAVUQF010000004.1, on the reverse strand, counting down.
AAAGATTTTGGATTCATAGACAAGACAATTAAAAATTATAGAGAAATAGTAAAAATGTCTGAGAATGATCCAATCTTATTTGGCAAGGTCGTTTCTATAGATGCGAATCTTCCATTGGAGGAAGTTGCAGGAGAAGTCTATCAAGGATTTTTGCCTGTATATAATGAATGGAAGAAACCAAGTGTCGATTACTGCGATTTGCAATAAAATATCCAATATTTTATAAACAACTTACTTCTGATTTTTTCAGGCCCACGTCGCATAGTGGTATTGCACGGCCCTGGAAAGGCCGGCCCGAAAGGGCCCGCAGGTTCGATTCCTGCCGTGGGCGAATTTTTTTATCGATGACAAAAGATTAGAAGAAAATCTACTTAGAATTGAAATAAAAATCAAAAGAGTAGCCAACAAAAACATCGGGAACTACCGAAAAACAATTACTTGTTCCGGTAAAAGTTTCTCCAGTGATTATAGGAAAAGACACTCCTGCAAAAAGATCTCCACTGACTTCGGATTTGTCTCCAAGATTTCCTCTCTTTTCATATCCAACTTTGACCTTGGGATTTATTATTTCAGCTAACTCTGGAGCAAAAGTATCATGACCAAGCCAAATTTGCTGCGGAAGAGATATGTCAAATTCAGCAAATGCCCCTGAAGTTTCACGGTCAACTACGACATCTTCAACACGAACCTCCCGATCTAAAGACAAAAGAGAAGTTCTCGCATAAAACCCAAGGCTAAAGCTACCATCTTCTGGCCCAGTGTAAGTGAAGTTGTTAACGCTATACTGCGAGGGAATTATTGCACCGGCATGAATACCAGATAACCTAAAACCGATTTTAGAATCAGAGAAATAATCAGAAAGATTGCTTCTAAAACCAATGCCTAAATCAGCATCAAGATTGATAGAGGGGAGGTAAGGAGACTCGGCAGAACTAATTTTAAATGGGTTGGAGCCAACTCCTCCCCCAAATCCCAACTTGCCATAAAAATAAAAATCTTCAGCACTTGCCTTTTTTAAAGGAGTAAATAATAATCCTGCTCCTACTGCCAAACCTAATATCTTTACAAGCTTATTTTTCATAATTTTCACAATAACAATCTGTATATAAGTTTTGTGAAAAGATGCTCCCTAGCTAAACAAAAAATCCAAAACAATCAAAAAATAAAAAGTAGGACCATTAAAAACTGAGAAATTTAATGAAATCTTGGATAATATTATTTCCTTTTTGAAAAATTAAAGACTTTCCGAATCTATTATTCGTAGGAGTCTAACAAAAAGTTATCTTCCTGCAGTGGGCGATTATTTCTTTTAAGTAACAACAAGTAACAATCTTTATAAATATTGGATCACTTTGAATAAGATGGGAAAAACCACATCGACAACAGAAGAAGATTCCAATTTTGTAGAAAGATTAACGGGGAGTCATCATTATGAAACTACAATCTCAGATGGTAATGAAAGTGTTACTGGTCTAGGAAGAACTTCTGAAGAATCTCAGGGAAGAGCGAGCGAAAAATGGGGAGGAGATTCCTCTTCTGAAAGTAGCGGAGGAGGATGTTACTTAACCACTGCCTGTGTAAAAGCAATGAATCTCCCTGATAACTGCCTCGAGTTGACCGTTTTAAGAAACTTTAGGGATAAAATTTTAATACCAACATCAAGGGGAAGAAAAGCGGTTAAGGAATATTATCAAATTGCTCCAGAAATTGTACAGGCAATAAATGAGAGAGAAAATTCTTTAAATATCTGGAAGGCAACTTATACAGATATTAGACAAGCAGTGTCTTTGGTCTTATCTAAAGATTTTGAAAAAGCTTTTAGGCATTACCAAGATATGAGTTTAAAACTTAAAGAAAAATATTTAAGAACAAGTAGATAATTAGATTCCATATTGGCCATAGGGTATTAACTTAATTAGACTTTAAACGAAGAAAGTTTATAAAAAATAACTAGGGGTCTAACAAAAAGTTGTCCTCCTGCCGTGGGCGTCCCTCAAAAAGGTATTTTCTCTTCTCCCAAATGAGATTCATTCTTATCCAGCCATTGCTTCAGCCTCATTAAGTCAACCTCTTCCTGATCAAACTTGTCCTCTTCATCAGGAGTCGGAGATCGAGCTATTTTTTTATGTCCATTGTTCGAAAACAAATCAGGACCTTCGCTGATTTCAACTTTTGAAAATCTCAAAGCCGCATTTTTTCTTTCTTCAGAAATTTTATTAAGAACGGGTATTCTATCCATAACCACTTCTCTGAGTTGCTTGTCAAACAAATTATGATGTTCAGGATCTGCAAGAACATAAATATTTGTATCGTTAGGTCCGGGAATTGAGATGCTTTCAAGATGGCCTAATTCCGGATAATTTTCATAAAGCAGCTCAATTCTCTGCTTTCCCCTTCTTGATGCAAGCTCTGAATTCTTGTGAAAAATAGCACGTATATCATTGACAAAAATATTCTGCCACTGATCTGATTGTTTTCTTCTCTCCTCATAATCATTCTGCTCTGGACTGAAAGCATCCTGATTCATCACTTCTTCCAAGCCAGTAATAACCCCTTTTATTTTGCTGCTTCTCTCGGCCTTCACTTTGACCTCAAGAAGTTCTTTGTCCTTTTCTTTGAAATTTCTTTTTTCTATAGATCTCATTACTCTTGAAACCGCAAAAGCGTAAAATGCAAACTGGTTTGGCACAAGGTACTGATCTCCCCACATGCATTTGATAGAGTGAGTGGGAGAATCCACATCCATAGCTGTTAGGCCATCAACTCTATGGATTAAATCGTAATAATATGCTATCTTTCCATCTTCTTTTGCTTTAAAATCGCTGATATCAAAAGGAAGATCCTTTCCCTCTTCATAATCTCTGAAAGGAGTTATTGCATAATGAAGTTGATACTCTACCATGATGCCCTTGTTATACTTGCTAGATTTTACCTCAATTGAAAGTCGGGGATCAAAGTCATTATCTGGAAAAGAAATAAGATCTGGTCTTCTTGTCCCGTTAGGATTTCTCATCATCATAAAGAGTCTTGAAACATAAAGTTCCGCATCAGTTCCGAAAAAGGCAGTCTTATGCTTATAGGAATTATCAAAAACCATCAATATTTTCTTTTAAGGAGCATTAAAAAGATATAGATATAGAAAAATAACTTATGAAATTAGTGCACAAAACTCCAGATGAAAACAATTAACCCAAGAACAAAATCATAAATTCCAAACTTGTAGAAATTATCGCTCTTTACGATCCTCATAAGAATCTTAATCGCAAAAATGCTGATTAAAAATGTTAATATGAATGTTATAATCAGTATAGAATAGCTTATGCTTGCTGATGCCAGACCTTTGAATTCAAAAACGGAAGCTGCCAATATTGTAAGAACCCCAAGAAGGAATGAAAATTTCACCGCATCTTCTCTCTTAATCCCTCTGAACATTCCTGCAGAAATTGTTGAACCGCTTCTTGAAATTCCCGGAAATAAAGAAACTACCTGAACAAGCCCTATAAAAAGAGAATCAAACCAGCCTAAGTTCTTTCCTTCCTTATGCTTCATAAACTTAGTAGAATAAACAATGACTCCGCTAATCATGAAAAATATTCCAATGTAAAAGAAACTTGAAAGCTGAATTCTAAGTTTTTCAAAAAAGTATCCGACAATTAAAACAGGGATTAGGGCAAGAATCAGAAAACCCCAATATTTTCTGCTTTCTTTGTCTTTGAAATTGAACAATTTGATAATATCCTTCCAAAATACAAAAAGAACTGCAAGAATGCTTGCAAACTGAAGAAAAACCATAAAAGGCAGACTTTGAAATCCAAAGATATTCTGCAGAAGAGCTATATGAGCCGAACTGCTGACAGGAAGCCATTCTGCTATCCCCTGTACGATGCTATAAATTAGGGCTTGTAAAAATGAAATCATCTTTTATAATAATATTAAAATTTGTTTATAAATTCTGTGAAACAACATCTTTATAAAAATAAGTGAATATTAAATTCAATGAAATATAAGTTTAGTTTTATCTTTCAGTTATCTTATGGAGTAATTAGCTTTGGAATGGCTCTACTTATGATCTACCTTTTCACTAAGCAAACTAACTGGATTGCCTCGGGATTTATAGGAATAAGCGAATTTGCCATCTCTGGTTTTTACACAAGGTCAGCTAAATCCTAGAACAAGTAATTTTATAAAATCAGATATTATGCTTTTATTATGGATAAAGAAATAGGAAGGATAAACAAAAACCCCACAACAGAGATTGTCATAAGAATTGATGATTTCGGAGACAGGAGGGGGCTGACAATAAGAGAATATGTTAGCAGCGACAAATACACTGGTTTCACAAAATCAGGTGTGAGAATTCTTGCAGGAGACTTCAAAAGATTCAAAGAGATGGTCAACTCCATATCTGAAAAAGAGATGGAAGAAGCCGTATCAAGCAGTAATGAAAAGCCTCAGGAAAAAGTCAGAACAGAAAAACCAGGACATCATAATCAAGAAGAATTGCCGGATTATTAGGTAACTAGTTTCTGCAAAACATTTAAAATAAGATTTGTCATAAATTTGAAATATGGCTAGAAAAAAGAGCAGTATAATAACTGTGCTGGTAGTTGTTGGAATTCTTGTGTTGGCAGGGGTAATAATCTACACAAAATCAAATAGTTCTGGAAGCGGGGTCTCTGCAGATTTAGCAAAATGTATCGGAGCACATTCACAGGAGTATGTTCAGCTTGGGTGCGAGTTCTGTGCAGAGCAAAAAGCATTATTTGGAAATAGCTATCAATACATTAATTCGACAGACTGCTATCAGGAAAATAACAGACAATTTTGCAATCAAATTGGTATAGTAAGAACACCAACCTGGATCATTAATGGAACACAGTATCAGGGAGTTCAGTCTATTGATGAATTAAAAAATCTAACGGGCTGTTAAAATATGATGAATATTTCTGCAGTAAGCGCTTTATTTTTGAAAATAACGCCCCTGGCTCTGGCAGATTCTGTAAATCCCTGTGCTTTTGCTGTCTTAATGATGGTTCTGCTTTCCATACTTATTAATAACCCAAACAAAAGAAAAAAAGTTCTTCTTGGGGGACTGGCTTTTTGCTTTGCTGTTTTTCTTGAATATCTATTCTACGGGATAATAATTGTTCCTTTCTTCAGAACATTTGCAAGTCTGCTAAGAGAAAATTCTGTCTATTTTTATGATGCTTTAGGAATAATTTCAATGATAGTTGGAGCGTTGAATGTAAAGGAATTCTTCAATTACAAAAAAGGAGAATTTGCAACGGAAATGCCCCTTTCATTCAGACCAAAAGTGAAAAAGATAATTGAGAAAATAACCTCTCCATTAGGAGCTTTCATTGTTGGATTTGTTATAACTTTATTCCTTCTCCCATGCACCATCGGACCTTATATAATCGCATCAGGATTGCTTTCCAGCTTGGGAATCTTAGGAGCTCTTCCATGGCTGCTATATTACAATTTACTATTCATTCTTCCAATGTTGATAATAACATTCCTTATCTATTACGGATTTACAAAGGTGGAGAATGTTTCAGAATGGAGAGAGAGAAATATAAAACTAATGCACCTCATCGCAGGAATATTAATGTTCTTAGTGGGAATTGCTGTGCTTATCGGATGGATATAACTAAAATTTTTAAAAGATTTTTATTTTCTGAGATTATGATACTTGCTATCAAGAGAAGTTAATCTTTTTATATAAGAAGCTACATCCTTACTTTCTTCTTCACTTGGAACTTTAGACAAGATGTTATTATATTTTTTAACCTCATTTGTAAAAGACTTGACAATCTTTTGATCCTCTATGCCTTCTATAACCATAATATAATCTAGGGAAACATCCCTCTCTCTTCCAATTTCAACATCCCGCTCCCTTAGATAACCAATCAAAGCGCCATAAAGACTCCCCTCAAAGCAAAATTCCAAAACCTCTGAAGACCTTCCTACTGCAAGGCTCTCTAAAGCATTCCTAGCTCTAACAGGCATTATTGACAGATCCCTGTTAACCACATAAAGAAGATTCCCATCCTGTGGAGGCAAGATATTATCCCATATTTCTACTTTAGATCCGCTCATAGTAATAGCTGCACAAACTTAATCTTTAAAAAGAATTTCGTTCTTAAAAGCATATAATGGAATCAAAAAAAATTCGACAGCCAATAGTAACTGTCTGCGGTCATGTTGATCATGGTAAAACATCCTTACTGGATAAAATAAGGCAAAGTTCAATCCAAAAAACTGAAGCAGGGGGGATTACGCAGAAGATTTCCTTTACTCTTTACCCTATGGAAATGCTGAGAAAAGCCTGCCCTCTAATTGACAAAACAGGAATAAATCTTGATATACCGGGATTTTTATTCATAGACACTCCGGGACATGCAGCATTTACAAATCTCAGAAAGAGGGGTGGGAGCCTTGCTGATCTGGCTGTCCTTGTAATTGATATAAATGAAGGGATAAAGCCCCAAACGGCGGAAGTAATCCAAATCCTAAAATATAACAAAACCCCTTTCATAATAGCCCTGAACAAAATTGATAACATCTCGGGATGGAGAACAAAAAAAGATTTGGGGATAAGAGAAAGCATTGAATCGCAGCCAATTCATATCAGGCAGCTATTTGAGGAAAAATATCTCATGCTTATCGGAGCTTTGAACAGTTATGAATTTGATGCCGATTTATTTTATAACATCTCTGATTTTACAAAGAAAATTGCACTTATTCCCTGCTCTGCAAAAACGGGAGAGGGAATCCAAGAGTTAATTCTTATGCTGTGTGGACTAAGCCAAAAATATCTACAGGATAAACTGGAGCTTGGGGAAAAAGCAAAGGGGGTTATATTGGAAATTAAAAAAGAAAAAGAGATGAATTACATTGAAGCAATTCTTTACGATGGAGAACTATCAAAAAAGAGCGAGATAGGAATCTCGGATCTGGAAGGAAAAGCGATAGTAACAAAAATAAGAGTTCTGGAAGAAATACTCCCCTTAAGTTCCAAATTTATATCCAAAGATAAAGTCAAAGCATCAACCGGACTCAGGCTGCAACTGATTGAAAAAGTTGATGTATTGCCTGGAATGCCTTTTATAGAATTTAACAACAACAAGCAGGAAATAGAAAAAACATTCAAAAAAGAGATTTCAGAAAGCATAAAAACAGACTCTCAAGGGATTATCGCAAAAGCAGACTCTCTCGGAAGCTTAGAAGCCTTGCTTGTACTGCTGAGGCAAAGTAACATACCCATTGTAAAAGCAGGCATAGGAAAAATAAGCAAAACAGATATAATCTCCGCCAAGGCTAACCTTGAGATAAATGAAATTGATGCTGCAATTGTAGGGTTTAACGTCTCTGTCGATGAAGATGCAAAGTCTCTTGTTAACGAACAGATAAAAATAATTACGAATGACGTTGTATACAAACTAATAGATGACTTGGTAGAATTCAGAGAAGAAAAAGGCAAAGAGATTGAAAAGAAGAGGCTGATGGAACTTGCATCATTGTGCAAAATAAAAATCCTAAATCAGTATGTTTTTAGAAATACAAGCCCTGCAATTTTTGGAGTCAAGGTAGAAGCGGGAAAACTAGTGCATGGAATAAACATGATTGATGTTTATGGCGAAAAGATTGGGAGAATTAAAAACATACAGCTGGAAAAAAACTCTGTTGAAGAGGCTAAAGAAGATATGGAAGTAGCCATCTCAATTCCGGGGACAAACTTCGAGAGAAAATTAAAAGACAAAGAATTTCTTTATACGGATATATCTGAATCTCAATTTAGGAATTTTAAAAAGAACAAGGACCTGCTTTCACAAAAAGAAATCTCAGTTTTGCAGGAAATTGCAAACATAAAAAGAGAAAAGAATAGCGAATGGGGGAAATAAAAATTAATTTCTTTCTTTGATAAATTCTTTAATCAAGCTTACAACATTCTTCTGCTTGTTTGGAAGGAAAGTAATAGACCCTGCATTCTTATGCCCTCCGCCCTCAGCAAAAGCATCCGGAGATTTCTTATCTATAAACTTGATGAGATCATGAACGGAAAAGTTGGATTCATCTGTTGCACGTATGGTGACCGAAGATTCCAAAACCCCTACTGTAACAAGATTTGTAATCTTTTTTTCATATTGCAAATTATCATGCAACAGTCCAGTAATTCTTCCAGGCTTGGGGAAGAATCCAAAACCAGGGAAAAAATCCGCAAAATAAAGCAATTGCAAATTAGACTTGCCTATCTTTTCAACCTGAGCATTTGATTTTCCAATTTTAAGAGCCTTCTCATCAAGCTCTCTTATGTAAGGTGCAAGCAATGAAACAAGTTCCTTCTGTTTATTCCTTGGCTCCCCAAATAATACCTCGATATATTCCCTTACTTCCATGAATCTGACTTTCGCGGAGATGTAATCAATGACCAAGGCAATATCAGAAAGAAGATTTTTTGTATACCCCTGTTTCTCCGCAATCTTTAGATATTTTTCCATTACTTCTGGATTTCCAATATCTATTCTGTCGGCAAATCCTGCCATTGCGGGAATCTGCTCTATATTCTTGACTTCTGGATTTATGAATCTGGCAACTTCAGTGCAAAGCATTCCTGCAGAAAAGTTCGATCCATCTTCACCAACCAAAAAGGGATTTACATGAACCAAAACTTGATCTGAAATAACATCTTTATCAAAAAAGTGATGATCAATAACTATAAAATCAGCTCCATGAACCTTCCCCTGTTTTATTGCCATGAGATCCTCCTGGGAAGAGCCATTATCCGCAATTACAATCAAAGGCATCTTGTTTGAGAACTTTGCAACGTTCCTCAAAGACAAAGCAGTATCTCTTATGGAATCATCAATCTCATAAAATGGGGCAGCACAGGGTGCACGCGTAAAAAACTCCCATCCTGCTTTCTCAGATCCGTGCTGTTTCTCAATAAGCGGAAGTATTGCTCTCTCCAATGCAAAACCCGAGCTATAACCATCCGCATCATTATGATGTCTTATAATAATAGGCCTATCCTGTATTACTGCCAGCCTTATCTGCGTTGCGGCTTTGATAAAAGAGTCTTTTAACTTGTCTAGAATAATGCTCTCAACTAAAAACTTTGGAGGAATAACCTTTGCCTTTTCCTTCTCGGTTTGCTCCATAAATCTCAAAAATTCTCTATTCTCAAAATCATTAAGCTTGCTTATCTGCACTATCTCCCCTTCGGTTTCGCCGTTAAATTCCCCAAGCTTTATCTGAGATTTTATGCAGTCCCCTTCAACAATTTCCGGATAAGCTCTTGCCCCCGCGCCAATAAATCCCTTTAATTGCAAAGAACCCGTTCCATCTGAAACAACAAAAACCGTAGGTCCTGCAGTCAAGATAACCCGGTTTATACGCCCCTGAATCTCAAAATATCCTTCCGAAGAGAAAATAATATCTTCAACTTTCTTTTTCAAAAATGTAGGAGAAACCCTTCTAGTGTCCCTTTTCACAAATTTCTTATCATCCATAATCTAAACATAAATAATTCATTAAAAAAGCTTTGCCCTTTGCAAATTATACCCAATTCCAGATAGACAAAGTTTTAAAAACCAATTTCTCAATAAAATAACATATGGTATTCAAAGTAAATATATCTGAAAAATCAGGAAAAACATTCAAAATTGAATCGGAATCAGAGCAACTTATTGGGAAATCATTGCATGACAAAATTGAAGGCAGTGAAATCTCTCCTGAACTTAATGGTTATGAATTCGAGATAACCGGAGCTAGTGACTCTGCTGGATTTCCTTCAAGAGAAAATGTCGAAGGAGTCGGATTAAAAAAAGTTCTTCTTAGATTTGGAAAAAACATGAAAAAGCGTCCAAAGAAGGAAGGAAAAAGAAAGAGATCCAATAATAGACCAAAAGGATTGAGGCTAAGAAAAACAGTAAGAGGCCAGACAATTTCTTCCGCAATGGCTCAGATTAATTTAAAAATCATAAAAGAAGGAAGCAAAAAGCTCCCAGATATTTTTCCAGAACAGAACAAAGTTGCTGAAAAATCGGAAGTTGCCGCTTCAAAGATATCTGCATAAAATTTAGATCTTTAGAGAAACTTTAAATATATATTTTAACACATACTGTTCATGAAAAGAGAGGTGGTGTTCCTAATTAGTTTTCTATCGTTAATCAGCTTTATTTCGGCTACATCCATACCTATTTATGTAACTCCACTTACATTAAACGGAACCATTAATCCCAATACTACTTATGCTTATTATTTCAATTTAACAACAGATAGCACCTGCAATAATGTAGTTTTTGGAAGTCCAAATTTTATTGTAACAACAGGAAGCAATGGAATAGCTTTTATTGATCTAACTGTTCCAGATAATCTAACAGTAATCCCAAGTTATCTTTGTGAATATCGTAATGGAACTTTTGTGGATGACATTCCATTCTCCGGACAGTTTTTCGATAATGTATACGCTCAAAATATAAATACATCACAAAACATATATACAGCGGGGACATTTTACGGAAATGGTTCGGGTTTGAGTAATACTAATGCAAGCACCCTGAATGGTTACAATGCAAGTTTCTTTATGCCTCTAAATAATTCTCTTTTTGGAAATTTTAGTTTTAATGGGGGATGGCAAAACGGAGGACTGTCTATACTCGGAGGGAACATTTACACACAAACATTGTATACCGCTAACTTCTCAAATTTGAATGTTTCTAACATTAATATAAATGGAAGCTTCTTGCCCTACAGTGGTTTTGATAATCAATTCAATTTGGGAGGAGAAACGCAAAGATGGGATAATCTTTTCATTGGTGGAAACCTTTATTCAAATGGAACAATTTATGAGAATAGCGTTCCAATTTCAACAGAGTATTATTCTATTTCAAATCCTTCAAATTATTACAATTCAACTACAATCCCTTCCTATTATCCACTAACTAATCCGTATGGATATTACAATTCAACAAATCTTCCCCCTCCAGGAAATAATCTTTTTGATCAAGTTCTTAATACAACAAGTAACGTCACTTTCTTCAATGTAACAGCCACTAATATAATAGGGGGAAACATTTGTTACACCAATGGAACCGGTTGCCCCGCAAGTTCAGGAATAAGCTGGACTACGGCAACTAACGGAACCCTTGCTCAATATCAATTTACCAATAATAACTTTAACGGAAGTGGAGATGTAAATACATCAGGACAGGTTAATGGATCAACAGTTTACTCTGGAGGATTGAACTTAACTACAGCTTATCTCTACAACTCAACGGGATTAATTGCCGACTGGAACGCTAGTGGATTGATTGCAAATACGACTGTAACTGACTGGCTTAATGTAATGAATGGAACTTTGGCATTGATGTCAAATTTATCCTCCTATTATCTTGCATCGAATCCCCTTTCCTTTTTTAATTCCACAACTTTACAAAATGTATCTCAATTGTTAAATGATAATGGTTATTATAATTCTTCAACAATTCCAAATTATCTGTTAATTAGTAATTGGAATTCTACAAATAGTTCTTATATAACTTGGCAAAATGCCCTCAATGGAACTCTTCTTCAGGTAAATAATTCCGCAATGGATTTTAATATTTCAACAGGATACTTTAATCTTTCCAATCAAACACAATCTGGATTATTCTATGTCAATGGAGCAAATGGAAGAGTGGGAATAGGAACAACTGCACCAAGTTATACTCTTGATTTAAATGGGGATGAAAATATAAATGCAACTTTGGAATCAGGATTGACAAATGTAACTGCTGGTGCAGGAAGCCAAGCATATACTATCCTCAGGGTTCCAGGCACTACAAATCATCCTTCAACAAGAATTACAGTCTATCCTTCAACCTCTCCAAATACCGCAGGAAATATTCTTTCAATAGGAAATAATCTTTATACTGCTTCAACGGGGGGGACAGTTACAGAAAATGCTTCCGATAGTGGAACAATGCTTGAACTAGGCAGAGATGGAAGCGCTTATTTTGCTCAAATGAATTCTTCTGGAAACTTATTTTATCCCTTTGTAATTTCAGCTGTTGGAACTTCTGCGGGAAACGTAGGCATAGGAACAGCAACACCCCAGACAGCAGAGCAGATAAATTTTGCAACAGGAAATACAGTTTTAGGAACAAATAGCTTGGGATTGGTCTTAAACAGGACAGATTCAATAAATATAAACTACGGTGCGGGAATTGGATTAATTGGTTATAATAATTCTGGAACCACGATAAGTGGGGGATTGTTTGGATTTCATATAAATTATTACAATGCTTCTGTTGGAAGTTCTACAACGCCTTTTGTAATAAATGAATCAACAGGAAATGGAAACGTAGGAATTAACACAACAACACCTCAGAATACTTTGAATGTTCAGGGAGACGCAAACTTTACAGGTTCGGCATATTCTCAGGGATACAATTTAACAAATGGGTATTTGTTTGCAACCAATGGAACTTATACTTCTTGGGCTAATGCGATGAATGGAACATTGCTTCAGGTAAATAATTCCGCAATGGATTTGAATATTTCAAGTGGCTATTTCAATATCTCAAATCAAAGCAATTCAGGATTATTTTATGTTAATGGAGCAAATGGAAGAGTGGGAATAGGAACTACAACTCCGCAGAATGCATTAAATGTGATAGGTTCAGGTAATTTTTCAGGAGGTATCGATATACCGGGAACATCAACCAAGATATATATGGAATCAAGCACGAATCCTACTTTCCTGGAATTGAATAGTACCGCAGCGAGTGGATTGACATTCTCAATAAATCCATTCAGAACCGGAGTCAGCAATATTGGTTTCGAGATAAGGGATGTGACCGCAGGAGTTGCAAGAATTTCAATAGATGGTTCTGGTAATGTAGGAATTGGGGTCGGTAGTCCAACAGAAAAGTTAGATGTAAACGGAACGATTAATGCTTCCCAAATTTTGATAAATGGAACGGCTTTAATTACTTGGGCTGCAGCAACAAACGGAACATTGCTTCAAGTGAATAATTCCGCAATGGATTTTAATATTTCAACAGGATACTTTAATCTTTCCAATCAAACACAATCTGGATTATTCTATGTCAATGGAGCAAATGGAAGAGTGGGAATAGGAACAACAAGTCCCGCTGGTTTATTAAGCGTGGCATCTTCAAATGCTCCTAGCCCCACTAACCTTCCTTCTTGGAGCTCTGCATGGGCTGTATTTGGTCCGAATGCCGGGAGTGCAAATGGCGCGGCGCTTGGGCTTGGTTATAATAATTCCAATGGGGCATATATTTACTCGGTTGCACCTGACAATGTATGGGAGCCTTTGACAATAGCTGCGTCTAATATTTCATTTTTAACAGGAGCGACAAATTTGCAGGGGCTATTTCAGAGTGGTACAGGAAATGTAGGAATTAACACAACAAATCCGCAGAATGCATTAAATGTTGTAGGAAGTATAAACATATCTGGTAACCAAAATTTTACTCTCGATAGAAATGGAGTAGGGGCATCTACACTGCAGGTATCAACAGGGACTGTTGCGGGGCATACTGGATTGAATATACAGAACACAAGAACTGATTCTGGTTCTGGTATAATTTCATTCAAGGCAAACTCTACTGCAACAAGCTCTCAGATGGTTCTTCTTGATTCGGGGAATGTAGGAATAAATACAACAACACCCCAAAATGCATTGAATGTTCTTGGAGACATTAACGCTACGACAAGCATATATTCTGACGGTTATAATTTATCTGCTTTTGTAACAAATGGAACATTCACAACATATAATTTTGCTAATAATAACTTTAACGGAACGGGTTACTTTAATACTTCAGGTTATATTAACACTAGCGGATTGATAAACGGTTCAACAGTCTATTCTCAAGGTTACAACCTGACTACAGCTTATCTCTACAACTCAACGGGATTAATAACTAATTATACTACAATAATTAATGGTTCTGGATTAATTCAGAACTGGAACGTTAGTGGATGGATAGCAAACTGGAATGCAACAGGTTATATTGCCAATTGGAACGCAACGGGACTTATCGCTAATTGGACTAATGTAATTAATGCAACGGGATTAGTTGCTAACTGGACGAATATAGTTAATGGAAGTGGTTTGATTTATAACTATTCAAAGGTAGATAATGGTTCTGGATTAATTCAGAACTGGAACGTTAGTGGATGGATAGCAAACTGGAATGCAACAGGTTATATTGCCAATTGGAACGCAACGGGACTTATCGCTAATTGGACTAATGTAATTAATGCAACGGGATTAGTTGCTAACTGGACGAATATAGTTAATGGAAGTGGTTTGATTTATAACTATTCAAAGGTAGATAATGGTTCTGGATTAATTCAGAACTGGAACGTTAGTGGATGGATAGCAAACTGGAATGCAACAGGTTATATTGCCAATTGGAACGCAACGGGACTTATCGCTAATTGGACTAATGTAATTAATGCAACGGGATTAATAACTAATTATACTACAATAATTAATGGTTCTGGATTAATTCAGAACTGGAACGTTAGTGGATGGATAGCAAACTGGAATGCAACAGGTTATATTGCCAATTGGAACGCAACGGGACTTATCGCTAATTGGACTAATGTAATTAATGCAACGGGATTAGTTGCTAACTGGACGAATATAGTTAATGGAAGTGGTTTGATTTATAACTATTCAAAGGTAGATAATGGTTCTGGATTAATTCAGAACTGGAACGTTAGTGGATGGATAGCAAACTGGAATGCAACAGGTTATATTGCCAATTGGAACGCAACGGGACTTATCGCTAATTGGACTAATGTAATTAATGCAACGGGATTAGTTGCTAACTGGACGAATATAGTTAATGGAAGTGGTTTGATTTATAACTATTCAAAGGTAGATAATGGTTCTGGATTAATTCAGAACTGGAACGTTAGTGGATGGATAGCAAACTGGAATGCAACAGGTTATATTGCCAATTGGAACGCAACGGGACTTATCGCTAATTGGACTAATGTAATTAATGCAACGGGATTAATAACTAATTATACTACAATAATTAATGGTTCTGGATTAATTCAGAACTGGAACGTTAGTGGATGGATAGCAAACTGGAATGCAACAGGTTATATTGCCAATTGGAACGCAACGGGACTTATCGCTAATTGGACTAATGTAATTAATGCAACGGGATTAATAACTAATTATACTACAATAATTAATGGTTCTGGATTAATTCAGAACTGGAACGTTAGTGGATGGATAGCAAACTGGAATGCAACAGGTTATATTGCCAATTGGAACGCAAGCGGATTGATTGCAAATGCTTCCATAATTGCATGGAATAAAATTGACAATGGGAGTGTAGTCCTTAACGGAACATCAAGAAATTATTATGTAGGAAGTTCAAATAACTTTACTGTCAATAGTGCATTAAATCTTACAATAACTTCTGGGGTTCTTTATGCAAGTGTTGGCTATGCAGGTATGATAATGAGAAATGCTACAGGAGTCTGGATATGTAGTCAGGCAGGAGTTTGGAAATTCCTAGGATAAAATGAAAAAAGGTTCACAAATTATCTTATTTTCTTTTTTAATAATATATTTAGTCTTGTTTCTATCGCGGCCAATTCTAGCAGACCAAGATGCAATTGTTGCATCCTCCGGAGATAATCAAACTATGATAGGATATGTTGGAGACTCCCAGTTATATTCAGTAACTTCTGCAGTCCCTAATAGTTATAATACAACACAACAAAACCAAACTCAGACAACCACTCCCCCCTCGGAAGGAGCAATCAGCCCCCCCGGTCAAATACAACCCCAACAGATTTTTTGTAATTCAAATACAGACTGTACTCAGCCGGGAGTTGGGCTTTGCTGGAATCATCAATGTTATGTAAATCTGTTTGATGTAGTAATTGTAAGTTTTGAATCCCCTGTAAAACTAGGCAGTTTCTTCAACTTTACTTATCTTATAAAAGATATGGCAAATGTTAACAGCGATGTAAATGTTAACTTCTGGATTGCACAGGACAATACCAATGTATCTTCTGGATCAGATCAAGTTTACATAGGTGGGCTGCAGCAAATAACCAAACAAGGAGAACTTTTCTTACCAAGCAACATCAGTTCAGGAACATACACCTTCTATGTGCAAGTATCAAATCCTGCAGAAATCGCACATGCTTATAGAACAATCCAGATCGTTGTAAACGCAACAAATGGTACCGCTACCATAACCCCCATCCCCCAAACTAATCAAAACTTCATAACTCTCTCAGAAGGAGAACTCATTATTATTATAGCAACGGTCTTACTATTACTAATAATAATTCTATTGATTTTATACTTAAAAGAGAGAGCAAGAATAAATGGATTAGAAAGAGTAATACAAAGAACATATGGACCATATTATAGAGCCAAGTTAAAGTTAAAAATCTTAAAGAGCAGGAGAAGGGCCAACAGAGAAAGAAGAATAAGGCAGGCACATCTTAGAAGACTAAAACACCATCTTAAGAAGAAAAAACGTTGATACCGAAATAATTGCCAAAATTTAAGCCCAAAACCTTTTTTAATGAACTTTTCTATAGGAACTCGTGGAAAACATACCTTCATTAAACATTGGAATTGTAGGGCACATTGATCACGGAAAGACCACCCTGCTAAAAAAGCTTACTGGAAAAAACACGGACACGCACTCGGAAGAACTGAAAAGAGGAATTACAATCAAGCTCGGATACGCGGATGCTGTAATTTACAAAGATGGCAACGAGTATAACACTCAAAAAAAAGGTAATCCTGTAAGATATGTAAGTTTTATTGATGCTCCCGGACATGAAATGCTTATGGCAACAATGCTTTCAGGAGCTGCAATTATAGATGCTGCAATTCTAGTTATAGCAGCGAATGAAGGAATAAAGCCGCAGACAAGGGAACATTTCATGGTTCTGCAGGCCAAAAAAATCAAGAAAGTAATTATTGTCCAAAATAAAATTGATTTGATAAGCAAGGAAAAAGTTTTGGAAAATTATAAAGAAATAAAAAACTTTTTGAAAGGTAGCATAGTTGAAAATGCACCAATAATCCCTGTTTCAGCCCAGCAGGAGGTAAATCTTGACAAGCTTCTTGAAGAAATATGCAAAATAGAAATTCCTGAAAGGGATACTAAATCAGATCCGGTTTTCCTTGTAGCAAGAAGTTTCGACATTAACAGACCAGGGATAGACATAAAAGACATGAAGGGGGGAGTTTTGGGAGGAATACTTAAACAGGGAGAACTAAAAATAGGAGAAGAAATTGAGATTAAACCAGGATTAAGTATAAAAAAAGCAAACCAGAAAACTTATCAGACTCTTACTACTAAAATCCTATCACTTCATAAGGGAGATGAATCAATAAAAGAAGCCCTTCCTGGAGCAAGCATAGCAATTGAAACAAATCTTGATCCCTCACTAACAAAAGCAGATGGCCTTACAGGATGTTTAGTCTCAAAAAAGGGGTTCCTTCCAGATATAACATATAACATAAAAATAAATTACTCACTTTTCAAAGAAGTTCTAGGAATTGCAGAAAATCAGAAAATAGAGCCAATAAAAACAAAAGAGGTATTAATGTTGAGTGTAAATACAACAATAACTGTTGGCACTGTTGAGAAAATCAAAGGAGATGAAATAGAACTATCTCTTAATATTCCAATAATCGCACTAAAAGGGAGCAATGTAGGTCTGGCAAGAAATTTAAACGGCCATTGGAGACTGATCGGATGGGGCGAGATTAATTAATTTTGTAACCATCTGCAGTTTTAACAAATTATGACAGATCCAAAGATTTATTCTCATTCAAAATTAAGTGCCTTTGAACAGTGCAATCTCAAATATAAATTTAGATATATAGATAACATAATCCCCGAAGTTGAAAAGACAATTGAAGCTCATCTTGGAAGTATTGTTCATAAAACTTTAGAATGGCTTTATTCTGAAATAAAAGAAAAGAGAATACCAAGCATTGATGATGTCATTATCTATTATTCAAAAAACTGGACAGAAGAGTATAAATTTGATCTCATAGAAAACAAAGGTGAAGACGAGAAATACTATTTTAATAAAGGAGTTCAGTACCTAATAGAATATTATAGCCGATACAAGCCATTTGAGGATAATACCCTAGAAGTTGAAAAAGAGATATTAATAAATCTGGATGAAAAAGGAGAATTTAAGATAAGAGGATTTATCGACAGGCTTGCCTATAATCTTAAATCAGAAGAATACGAGATTCATGACTACAAAACTTCAAACACAATGCCAAGAGAAGAAAAAATTGAAAGTGATAGACAGCTGGCATTATATTCAATTGCAGTAAAAGAAATGTTTGGCCAAGATAAAAAAGTAAAACTAATATGGCACTATCTATTTTTCAACAAAAGGATTGAATCGAAAAGAACAGAAGAACAACTAAATCAATTGAAGAAAGAAACTCTAGAGTTGATAAAAAAAATTGAATCAACTATAGAATTCAATCCAAACAAATCTTATTTATGTAACTGGTGTCCGTACAAACCAATCTGTCCCGCGTGGAATTCAAAATTTGAAAAACAGAAAAGGTTAGAAGTTTAAACTGTTCAAAAATCTGACTGCTAGCACACCAAGAAATAAAATTAATTCACAAAATAACCTAAAGCCACATTGTTACAAGACACTGAAGAATAAGAAATAAAATGATTATTTGCATTGTTTGCGCATCCCCCTGTGCAACTATAGTAATAATTGGTAGGAGGAGATCCATAGCTCCAGCATTCTAAAGTATTACAGGTAGGATTTGTCACAACAATGCCTCCCCCTATACCGGCCGTGTTGCAATAAGCATTAAGTTGATAGGCAGGAGTAGCTGCCTTGGTCAAAGAAGTATAACCGGAGGGATTAGTAGTTGGATAGTATCCCGCTAAAGCAGAAGTTAAAGCAGAAGTTGTTTCGTAACCTCCTAAGGCAGATGCCAGGGCAGAGGTTAAAGCAGAAGTTGTTTCATAGCTAGCCAGAGTATTACTCAAAGCAGAAGTTGTTTCATAGCCAAATAAATCCGGAGCGGAAGGGGCCTGAACACAAGACCAATTCAATATCCCTCCTGTCTGAACCATTTCTAAAATATCTCCAGAAGTATTACATGTTTGAATCTCTGAAATATAATGTCCGGGATTTGGAATAGGTGTAACAGGAGCATCTGCATAAACAGCAACCCCGATTATTGCTAAAATCCCTATAACAATTAAAGTATACAATAACCGATTGTTGTAAACTCTCCTAGAATTACCTCTCCCCTTTTTCATACCTACTTCAAGGGAATATTCTTTTTAAATATTTTTATTGCTCTTCGCCAATATCACTAAGATCGTTAACTTTAACGATATCTGTAACATGATCATCTTCCTGAAGCTTTACAATTCTTACACCCTGTGTCGCTCTCCCCATTACTCTTATATTATCCAAATTTGTCCTTATAACCATTCCTTTTGCAGTTGTTATAATTATGTTATCCTTGTCATTTATAGAAACAGTATTCACAACATCTCCTGTTTTATCTGAAATTTTTAAGTTGATAACTCCTTTTCCCCCTCTTGCTGTTTTTCTGTAATCCTCAACAGCAGTCCTCTTTCCATAACCTTTCTGAGTTATTGTTAGAACTTCTTTTGTTCTTAATATTTCCAGGCTTACAACTTCATCATCTTTATCCATCCTGATTCCGGTAACCCCATAACTTGTTCTTCCCATTGCACGAACATCATTGCTGTTAAATCTTATCGCCTGACCTTTCTTCGTTGCCAATAAAACTTCCTCCCCTGCCTTTATAATCTGCGCATCAATCAAAATATCTGAATTATCTTCAGGAAGATTAATTGCCCTCACTCCGGAAGCCCTTGGCTTTGAAAAATTAGAGAGGGATGTTTTTTTCACAAATCCTTTTCTTGTAACCATGAAAAGATTATCACTGAAATCGCTTACTGCAATTATGTTTGTTATATTTTCATCTTTTAATCCAATTAAATTTACTAAAGCCTTGCCTTTGCTGTATCTGTCTGCTTCAGGAATTTCATATGCTTTCAAAAACAAAACTCTTCCCTTCGAAGTAAAAAACATTAGATAATCATGAGTTGAACAGCTTATTATCTGCTTTACAAAATCTCCAGTAGCAAGACCGCTCCCTGTAACTCCCTTCCCCCCTCTCTTTTGCTCTTTGTAAGTATTGATATCCATCCTTTTGCAATATCCTTTCTCAGTCACATTGACAATAACATCCTTTTTCTGAACCAGATCTTTTTCAACAATCTCGTTAATTCTCTTTACAACTTGAGTTTTTCTATCATCGCCATATTTTTCTCTGAGCGACTTTACTTCTTTTACAATAATTTTCAAAACTTCCTTGGTATCGCCCAATATCTTCTCATATTCGCTAATATCTCTCTTCAATTTTTCATTCTCTTCTTTAAGTTTATCTTGCTCAAGCGCAGTCAGCTGTCTTAACTTGGTTTCCAAAATTGCCTCTGTCTGCCTCTTAGTAAAATTAAACTTCTTCATCAAATTTTCTGCAGCCTCTTCCCTAGATTTCTTAATTATTGAAATAATCTCATCAAGATTCTTCAGCGCAATCAAAAGTCCCGCAACGACCTCTAATCTCTCTTGAGCTTTCTTAAGGTCATATTTCGTCCTCAGAACAATGATTTGTTTTCTGTAAGAAACATATTCTTCTATAACTTGTTTTAGATTTAAGATCCTAGGCTGATTTCCCACAAGGGCAAGGAAATTTGCATTGAATGAATCCTGCAGTCGGGTATACTTGTACAATGAATTGTTAATATACTTGGCATTTGTCCCCTTCTTTAGTTCCAAAACAATTCTAATCTTTTCTTTCGAAGATTCATCTCTCAGATCTGAAATTCCTATCAGCTTTTTATTCTGAATAAGATTCGCAATCTGCTCAACAAGAGTAGATTTATTTAACATATAGGGAATTTCTGTTATGACAATCCTCTCTTTGCCCTTAGATTCTTCCGTTGTAACCTTCCCCCTTAAAATTAATTTTCCTTTTCCCTTCTTATAAAGATCAACCATATCTCCCGAAACAACCCCTCCTGTTGGGAAGTCCGGGCCGCTGACTATCTGACAAAGTTCTTCAATAGAGATATTTTCATTTTTTGTATACTCAATGATTGCATCGCAAATTTCAGAAAGATTATGTGGGGGGATATTTGTTGCCATCCCGACCGCAATTCCTGTCGCTCCATTAATAATCAAATTAGGCAGTCTTGCGGGCAGCAAATCTGGTTCCTTCAAGGAATTATCAAAATTAGGGCTAAACTTCACTGTCTCTTTATCCAGATCTTCAATTATCTCACTGGATATAGGAGAAAGTTTAGCTTCTGTATATCTCATAGCTGCAGGGGGATCATTATCAATACTTCCAAAATTTCCCTGACCAAAAACAAGAGGATACCTTAGAGAAAACTTTTGCGCCATTCTGACAAGAGCATCATAAACAGCAACATCTCCATGAGGATGGTACTTACCAAGAACATCTCCGACGATTCTCGCAGATTTTTTAGTCTGCCTATTTGATTGCAAATTTAAAAGATCCATAGAATAAAGGATTCTTCTCTGGACAGGCTTCAATCCATCTTCTATTGAAGGAATCGCCCTAGAAATAATTACAGACATTGCATAATCAAGATAAGCTTTCTTAACCTCTCCTGAAATTTCAGTATCCCGCATGCCTTTCCCTCCTGAGGATTTCACCTGGCTTTCATCCGGTTCTTCTTCTGATTCTACAACTTCTTCATTGCCTTCTTCTTCAAAGTCATCATCCTCATTCACTTCTTCCTCAATATCTTCGTCGTCCTCTGCCACTTTAGCTTACCTCCTCCCCTTTTTCATCCAAATATTTCATGAATTTCTCTTCATCCAACTCTTCTTCCTTTACATTCGCTCCTTTCCAGCCACACTTTTTGCATTCCCACTCCCCTTTATTTTTCCCCTCCTCCTCTCCAAGCACAACCGAGACCCGATCACTCCCACACTTTGGGCACCTTCTCAATTTGAATGTCTTGCCGGACTTTTTCTTGCTGCTTGCTCCATGAGCTTTCTCCCAATCTGCCTTGGAATCATAACCTTCCTTCACCCAGTCCGGTGTTGCCAGTTTTCCCATCTTATATATCTAGTTTTGCCTCCTTAGCATTCCTTGAAATAAATTGCTTCCTTTCCTGAACATCGCTTCCCATAAGCATACTAAAAACATGATCAGCCTCAACAGCATCCTCAATAAATATCTTTTTCAGCATCCTTGTCTTAGGATTCATCGTAGTATCCCACAATTGCTGGGGGCTCATTTCTCCCAATCCTTTAAATCTTGTAACATTGGAAGTTCCCAACTCTTTCGTTAATTTTTTTAACTCTTCTTCGGTATAGACATAATAGTCTTTTTTCTTTCTTATTCTGAAGAGGGGAGGAAGTGCAACAAAAATATTTCCGCTCTCAATTAATTGGGGCATGAACCTGAAAAAGAATGTAAGGAGAAGAGTTTCTATATGCTCTCCATCAACATCTGCATCCGCCATAATTATAATTTTATTATATCTAAGATTTTCCATATTAAACTGATCCCCGCTTCCCGTTCCAATGGCGGTAATTAAATTAATAATTTCTTCGCTGGAAAGCGCCTTTGAAGGATTTACCTTTTCAATATTCAAGATTTTACCTCTTAATGGAAGAATAGCTTGATACTCTTTATCTCTCGCCTGTTTAGCACTGCCGCCTGCACTTGCTCCCTCAACAATGTAAATTTCTGTATTCTCCGTTTTCTTACTGGAACAATCTGCAAGTTTCCCAGGAAGTCCACTTCCAACAGACAAAGCATTCTTTCTTCTTACTAAATCTCTCGCCTTTTTTGCGGCCATTCTTGCTCTTGCAGCATCAAGAGCTTTTGAGATTACTTTTTTTGCAATTGGGGGATTTTCCTCAAAAAACTCCGAGAGAGAAGCACTAACAATGGATTCAACCATCCCCTTAATTTCAGAGTTTCCAAGTTTTGTCTTCGTTTGTCCTTCAAATTGAGGTTCCGGGATCTTTATACTAATAATTGCAGTCAAACCTTCTCTAGCATCTTCACCTGAGATGCTCTCGTCCTGTCCTTCCTTAATCATCTTGTTTTTTCTGGCATAATCATTTATAACTTTCGTAAGAGCAGACTTGAATCCAGAAACATGCGTTCCACCCTCCACTGTATTTATTGTATTTACGAATCCAAAGATATTCTCTTGATAACCCAGATTATATTGAACACAGACCTCTGCAGTGATACCCTCAGATTCTCTCTTAAAATAAATCGGCTTGTTAATTACCTCCTTGGACTTATTCATCCATTTGATGAATTCAATCAACCCTCCGGAAGAATAAAACTCAACTTTTTTATCCTGAACTTCATCTCTAAGTATTATTTTTAATCCGGGATTTAGGAAAGTGATTTCTCTGAACCTTGCCTCCAAAATTCTGTAATCAAATTCGACAGTTGAAAAAATTTCATCATCCGGCCAGAAAGTTACGGTGGTGCCAGTTTCTTCAGGATTGCATTTTCCTACAACTTCCAACTTTGTTTTAGGATCTCCCCGTGAATATTCCTGCCTGTGGACCTTCCCTTCCCTTTTTACTTCTACAATAAGTTTTTTTGACAAAGCGTTAACAACAGAAACTCCGACTCCATGCAACCCTCCTGAAATCATGTAGGATTTTTTATCAAATTTTCCTCCTGCGTGAAGTTTCGTCAAGGCAACTTGCAGAGCGGAAACCTTGTAGGTAGGGTGCATCTCCACAGGTATACCTCTCCCATCATCAATGACCGTCACAGAACCATCCTTATTTATAGAAACATCAATCTCTTTACAAAATCCAGCCAAAGCCTCATCAACAGAGTTATCGACAATCTCGTAAACTAGATGATGCAAGCCATCCTTGCCAGTCGAGCCAATGTACATGCTTGGACGCTTACGAACTCCTTCCAATCCTTCAAGAACCTTTATACTCTCTGCGCCGTATTCTTTTTTATCCATGTCGCAATTAAAAAATGGACTCTGAATTCGTCCAGATTTAGTTATTTTCAGTCAAAAAAGACTAGAATAGTTTATAAAGATTTCTACTAAAAAAGCAAGATTTATCGTCGGTAAAACACAATTTCATTAATACAATCTGTTTTCAAGATTCGCTCGCAAAATAAGGTCAAATAATTCTTGGAAATTACTTTTTCTTTAGAGCTTTAGAATTATTCTTGTGTTCTTTTCCTTTTAGAATCCACCTGACTTTTCTTTTGCCCATGAGCATATTTTTCCTGCACTTTGAAGAGCAAAGATATTTGACATTTCCATCAGTCTTTACTAAAGTGAGTCCTCTTGGTAATTCATAATCCTTTCCACAATATGAGCATTTTGGCATTTTAACTATAGACTCCTTTTGTAACTTTAGACTTTATTCTACGAGCCTCAATTTCTGTCTCTCTGAGCATTAACAAATCACCGATTCTAACAGGACCCTTTACATTTCTTCTCATGGATCTCCCTTCATCCCTACCTTTTTCCACCTTGCATCTTACCTGTGTAATTTCACCTCTGAATCCTGTTCTTCCAACAATTTCCTCAACAACAGCAGGCACAGCCTCTCCAGTAATTTTCTCGCTTCCCTTTGATCCTCCCTGCTTTTTTTCCTGATTATTTTGCTGTTGTTTTGGTTGCTTCATTTTTAGTTATATCCTAAAACTTGTTCTTGATTTTGTGAACATGATTATTTTAATTGAGAAATATCAACTTTACCTGTATCAATTATCGCAATTGAAGAAGTAGCAACAGGCAACCCTACTGAAATTCCTAATTTTTTCTTACTATCAACTTCTTTGCAAGGAATTCCCTTTTCTTTGCATAAAACAGGAATATGCTGTATAATCTCTTTTGGTTCAACATCCGCTGCATAAATAACTGCTTTTGCTACTCCTCTTTCTATAGCTTTTGTAACCTCATTGGTTCCTTTTTCAATTTTTCCTTCTTTCTTCACTTTTTCAATAATATCGTATGCATCCATTTTATGTTATGAGGAGTAGTATCCTCCTGATTTAGTCATCGGATAAAGTATAATCAAAAAGTCAGTTTATAAATATTTTGCTAAGAAACCAAGAAAGCTCTTTGTGCAAACAACTACAAACCCTCAAAGAAATCCTGCACAAGTCAAGGAACACAAGAACGCACAGCACTAATGGGTCACACCTGCTGCGACCAAGGCGCTCCATAGCAACAGAAAGCACAAACCTGTCTAGTAACAGACAAAAATTAAGGACTTACCAAATACCCAAAAACAGGACAATTAAGAGTCACGGGGGTACTAGTATCACAGTAAGTACCCACTATAGCATAAGTATTACATGTAGGAGAACCTAACTGTAAACCTGCTACACCGCCAAGACTATTACAGGAACCTGTATAACCACCATACTTAGAAAGACAATCCCAAGGACACTGATACAAAGCTACACCTTTAGTGACCGATGAAACAGACGCACATGTCCAACCCGAACCAGTATACTGTAAATATTGATTTGCGGCACATCCTGAAGGAGCAGTAATTATATTGGATGGTATCGATGAAGTCTTTGCATAACTCCCTAAAGTAGCTGTCAAAGCAGAAGTTGTTTCATAGCCAAATAAATCCGGAGCGGAAGGGGCCTGAACACAAGACCAATTCAATATCCCTCCTGTCTGAACCATTTCTAAAATATCTCCAGAAGTATTACATGTTTGAATCTCTGAAATATAATGTCCGGGATTTGGAATAGGTGTAACAGGAGCATCTGCATAAACAGCAACCCCGATTATTGCTAAAATCCCTATAACAATTAAAGTATACAATAATCGATTGTTGTAAACTCTTTTTGAATTTCTTTTAGAACTGCTACTCACCATCTTCATGACGATTACAAATGAGTATTCTTTTTAAATATTTTGAAGATTAGAAAATCCAGTTATTTGGCAAATCACCATTAAGATACCATCTTCCATTAACCAAAACTATCTTGAATACATATCCTGAATTCAAATCCTTGCAATACCCATAATCGGAAGATTGATTTACAACTTCTAGACCTCTCCAATGGCAATAACCACTGAAAGTTGCATGGGCATTATAGGTGGTTGATATTTCATAAGCTGTAAAAGAAATCAGCAAAACAAACAGAATAATAGAGAAAAATAAGGAAACAATCAAAACTTTTTTGTTCATAAAATCAAAATATATTCAAAGTATATAACATTTATGAAAAAGAGATCTATTTCCAAATCACTTCAACATCATCTGTTCTCTGACGAGGCTTTATATCCAGTTTATCCAAATCTCTCGGCGTAACTTTTATTCCTTTATTAAACAAAATCTCGCCAGTGTAAGCAATCATCGCACCATTATCTGTAAGCAAAGAATTATCCGGGATAAATAATTCTGTTTTCTTCAAACGTTCCTCGCACATTCTCTTAGCCATCTCTTTTAATCTTGAATTGCAGGCAACACCCCCTGCCAAAAGCAATTCTTGCTTATCGGTGTAAGCCAAGGCCCTTTCTGCGATTTCCAGAAGCATGGCAAAAACTGTCTCTTGCATGGAATAAGCCAAATCTTCCTTAGAATATTTTTTTGATTCAACCTTCTGCTTTAAATTTGTCAGAATTCCAGAAAGTGCAATATCCATTCCTTTAACAGTATATGGAAGTTCAATATAATTTTTTCCAGATTTAGCAAGTTCTTGTATTTTAGGACCTCCAGGAAATCCTAATTCCAGATATCTTGCAAAAGTATCAATAAAATTTCCAACACCTAAATCTAATGTCTCTCCAAATATTCTATACTTCCCAGAAGAATATGCAACTATTTGTGTATTGGCACCAGAGGTGTAAAGCATCACAGGATCCTTGGCTCCGGTAATCTTTCCAATTTCTAAGTGAGCAATACAGTGGTTAACAGGAACAACAGGTTTCTTCAATTTAGAAGAAAGCTCTCTTGTAAATCTTAATCCCTCCATAAGACAAGGCGCAAGACCAGGCCCTTCAGAAAATGCAATCACCTCTAGCTCATCCTCTTCGACATTTGCATCCCTCAAAGCCGCTTCATAGATCTCTTTTGATTTTTCTCTATGATGTTTAGCAGCGTCGGTGGGTATTATCCCTCCTTTATCTGCGGTATACATATCCTTCACATTGGCAAGAATCCTTCCATCCTTAACAACACCAACACCAAAAGTATGCGCAGTGGATTCAATCCCCAAAACAATCGTCATAAAACTAACTAACAACTGACGTTTAAAAATTTATCAAAAATTAAAAAAAATTAAAAAAATGAATATTATTTTTACTTCTTCTTTGCTTTCTTCTTAGTAGATTTCTTTTTTCCGCCTCTAGACATCTTTGCTTCGCAAACATTTCCCTTACCATCAACATAATAAAGGAATCCAGGCTTTCTCTTTATAACATTCTTAACAATAATTGTCCCCATTTTCCACCTCCTTTTTGCTTTTATGCTTAAAAGAAAAGAAGCAAGTTCTATTTAAATCTTTCTATGTCGTCGGTAATTTTTTTGTATTTTCTATTCAGTGGTATTTCCACGAGGGAGATAAAGTCTTTTTCAGGAATAATGTATGGAATAAACGGATTTACTCTTTTGGTCTCTATAACTTTCCCCTCGCTGTCAACCCAAACCGCAATAAAAGGATAAAAAACAAAAAAAGAATGTATCGCAAGTCTTGTCGGTTTTTCAAATTTGAATAATAAGATTTTGGCTTTTTCTCTTCGGGAAAACATCAAGCCGACGGTCTTTCCAACAGATCCAACTTTATGAGCTTCAACCAAGATTTTTTTCTTACCAAAATCTAAAATTATTTTTTGTTGCATCTGCAGTCCTCTTTTTGTATTCTCTATAGTATAAGTTGACATTTCTTTCGCACACGAAATCATGGTGCTTGAATCCTCCACCAAAAGTTTTTGGGATATGCATCAGCTCATGTATTATAACTTTCAATTTTTCCTCCTCATCCATCTTGTCAAATCTCTCTGAAATAAACTCCAGAGCATAATATGCCTCTACTCCAATTGTTTTTTGCAAAATCTTTCCAAGTGCATGGCATCGAGCAATTGTTCCTCTTGAAGAACTCCCAAAACTCCGGAAGTATTTTACCCTCTCTAATTTTATATGAGGAAACAGGCTTCTTGAAATCTCCTCTGCCTTCTCTTGCAAGTCCGGGGCTGGTTCATATCTCATTGTTTGATCTCTATAATTTTATTCCTGGATGTAAAACCAGATTTTATTGCGACTTCCTTTTTAAAATATTTATGTAATAGCTTAATCAGCTCAATATTTGTCTTGCCATTTTCAGGTGGAGATTTGAGAAATACCTTATACTTATCTGCTCCTAAAGGAATTATTTCTTGTTTAGCTGAAGAAGGATTTACCTTAACATAAATTCTCATCTTTTCCAAGGTTCCTTGTAAGATCTTCCCAAAGCTTCATAAATTTCTCTTTCAGTTTTCCCTGCAAGCATTTTTCCATCGGACCTCCTGAAAAGCCCATGATTAGTCAGCTTCAGTCCTCTTCTCATTGCAACAAGCCTCAGCCCAATATTAGAACCTTTTTTCCCAGAATAAGCCAGCAAAGCAGCACCCCACTCATCAACAACAGGAAAAACAGTTGTAAATCTATTCCTTCCACTCTGAAAAACATTTCTTTGTCTCCTCCCTGCAAGAATTTCCCCTCTTTGCTTAGTAATTCTTTCATTTTAAGCTTGTACTCTTTCTTTTTTGCAATCAAAACAAGATCTATGTCCCTTGGGTTTGATTTCTTTCTCCTAATACTCCCAACAATCTCAATTTTAATGCAGAATGGCTTAAGTTGGTCAACAATCTTGTTTGCAATTTCAAGAACTCTCTCGCCCCTATCCATGAAGGAAATAACAGGTATTGAACTTATAAATTTATCAGCAAATAGTTTAAATAATATCTTCATAATCCTACTTTATGCTCATAGGACTTATCGGAAAACCTAGTGTCGGAAAATCTACTTTTTTCAAGGCTGCAACTCTCGCAGAAGTCGAAATAGCATCATATCCTTTTACAACAATAAAACCAAACCACGGAGTGGGATATGTAAGAATTGACTGCATAGACAAAGAATTCAACACCCAGTGCAATCCTGCCCACGGATTTTGTATGAATCACCAGCGTTTTGTTCCAATAGATCTCCTTGATGTTGCAGGCCTTGTTCCTGGAGCAAGCGAGGGAAAAGGACTGGGAAACCAATTCCTAGACGATCTAAGAGATGCAGATGTCTTTATCCACATTGTAGATGCATCCGGAACAACAGATCAGGAAGGAAAAGAAACGGAAAATTATGATATTTCAAAAGACATAGAATTTCTTGATGATGAATTGGACAAGTGGTATTATAACATTTTCATGAAAGTATGGAAAAGCTTTGTAAGAAAATCGGAAATCGAGGAAGTAAGTTTCTCGCAAGCTGTCGCGAAGCAATTCTCCGGACTGAAAGTAAACGAAGATCAGATAAAGTCAGTTTTAAGAAAATTAGATTTCAAGGAAAAACCAAGCCAATGGAACGAGGATCAGGTAAAAAAATTCACATCCGCATTAAGAAAGGAAAGCAAGCCTATGATAGTTGCAGCAAACAAAATAGATACTGAAAAAGGTAAAGAAAACTATGACAAATTAAAAAAGAAATTCCCTAATCTCGTTATCATTCCATGTTCTGCAGACTCTGAATTAGCACTTAGGGAAGCAGCCAAATCTGGATTGATAGAATATATTCCTGGAGATAGAGATTTCAAGATAATAAAAGAAATCACAGAATCACAGAAAGAAGCATTAAAAAAAATAAGAAAAAATGTTCTTGAACAATATGAAAACGGAACGGGTGTGCAGGCAATTTTAAACAAGGCGGTTTTCGGTCTGCTGAAATATCTCGCAATCTTCCCCGCGGGAGCAACAAAACTCAAGGACAGCAAGGGAAGAACTCTGCCTGACTGCTTCCTGCTTCCCCCCGAAAGCACAGCCCTTGACTTTGCGTACTTCCTTCACACAGATTTTGGCAAGAATTTTATAAGAGCAATCGATGCCAGAACAAAGAAAACTCTTGGGAGAGATTACAAGCTCAAGAATCGCGATGCCTTAGAAATAATAAGCAGATAAAAATTTGAGCTTTTGATTAGACTCCACAAACTTCTTATAGGGGATTCTCTTTAAAAAAATGAAACAACTGAAGGAGGTAAATAAAATGGCTCAAAAAAACCAAATGAGAATGAACATGAACATGATAGAGCTCAAACATGCAGAAGGCAAAACAATAACCCTTAAGAATTGTACTTTGTGGGAGTTGGTTCCTTGAAGTTTGTGGCTTTTATCTAAGTGCATTTCATGCCATCATTGTATTATTAGCCTTTCAGGTTATTTATAATTACTGCAAAATGCTGCAGTGCGAGTGTACATCATCAACATCAACATTGAAACATTCTTGGATTTAGCTCATTTCCTGCCCTGTCTCACCAGTGCAAAAGCAACGGAGGTTGGAGCTCCTGGTGGATTTCCAATGCCACACCCTGTGCTTTGGCTGCAGGATATCGCGTCGAGTCAGCTCAAAAGAACAGTATTGA
Organism: uncultured Nanoarchaeota archaeon; assembly: GCA_963743615.1. Lineage (GTDB taxonomy): Archaea > Nanobdellota > Nanobdellia > Pacearchaeales > GW2011-AR1 > JAKLIN01. The sequence continues at coordinate 517 of CAVUQF010000004.1, read as the reverse complement.
ACTCAAGTACCATACTTTGGAGTTGCAAACCGAGTTAGAACAGATACGGCACAACAGGGGAAGATACAACATTTATTGACAATGGAATATCAACGAGTTTCTCCGGGCAAGAGTCAGTTGTACGCAGCAGAAGCAGGATTTGTGTATGATATTGAGGTAAGTTCTGGCATATGTAATATGACTCATGACTAAAGGATTTGAGTGATGCAAATGGATGACAAAATAATCTAATGAAACCAACCAGAATCGCAATAACCATTTGCTTATTGGATCTAAGAAATCAACATATTCCGTTAAACAATAAAAATGATCGGCAGAAGTCAATCAGGTAAATGAGCGATGTACAAAGAGGGGGTACAAACTTCCAGGGAACACCTTCGTTTGAATGGAGAATCTGTTTCAAGCGTTTATGATCTTAGCTGCATAGGTCGGAATAAACGCAGCTTAAACTTTTTTTATTTTTTTATTTTTTTATTTGTTTCTTTTAAAATTAATGGAATGATTTAGCGAGCTGAAT
>CAVUQF010000003.1:0-198308 GCA_963743615.1 uncultured Nanoarchaeota archaeon | reverse complement strand
CCTGTATCAATTATCGCAATTGAAGAAGTAGCAACAGGCAACCCTACTGAAATTCCTAATTTTTTCTTACTATCAACTTCTTTGCAAGGAATTCCCTTTTCTTTGCATAAAACAGGAATATGCTGTATAATCTCTTTTGGTTCAACATCCGCTGCATAAATAACTGCTTTTGCTACTCCTCTTTCTATAGCTTTTGTAACCTCATTGGTTCCTTTTTCAATTTTTCCTTCTTTCTTCACTTTTTCAATAATATCGTATGCATCCATTTTATGTTATGAGGAGTAGTATCCTCCTGATTTAGTCATCGGATAAAGTATAATCAAAAAGTCAGTTTATAAATATTTTGCTAAGAAACCAAGAAAGCTCTTTGTGCAAACCACTACAAACCCTCAAAGAAATCCTGCACAAGTCAAGGAACACAAGAACGCACAGCACTAATGGGTCACACCTGCTGCGACCAAGGCGCTCCATAGCAACAGAAAGCACAAACCTGTCTAGTAACAGACAAAAATTAAGGACTTACCAAATACCCAAAAACAGGACAATTAAGAGTCACGGGGGTACTGGTCTCACAGTCATTTTCCACTATAGCATAAGTATTACATGTTGGAGAACCTAACTGTAAACCTGCTACACCGCCAAGACTATTACAGGAACCTGTATAACCACCATACTTAGAAAGACAATCCCAAGGACACTGATACAAAGCTACACCTTTAGTGACCGATGAAACAGACGCACATGTCCAACCCGAACCAGTATACTGTAAATATTGATTTGCGGCACATCCTGGAGGGACAGTAATTATATTGGATGGTATCGATGAAGTCTTTGCATAACTCCCTAAAGTAGCTGTCAAAGCAGAAGTTGTTTCATAGCTAGCCAGAGTATTACTCAAAGCAGAAGTTGTTTCATAACTAGACAAGTCTGGAGCAGAAGGAGCCTGCACACAGGCCCAGCTTTCCTTGATGATACCATCTCTAGGGTATCACCATTAGCATTACATGTTTGAATCTCTGAAATATAATGTCCGGGATTTGGAATAGGTGTAACAGGAGCATCTGCATAAACAGCAACCCCGATTATTGCTAAAATCCCTATAACAATTAAAGTATACAATAATCGATTGCTTGTAAACTCTTTTTGAATTTCTTTTAGAACTGCTACTCACCATCTTCATGACGATTACAAATGAGTATTCTTTTTAAATGTTTTGAAGATTAGAAAATCCAGTTATTTGGCAAATCACCATTAAGATACCATCTTCCATTAACCAAAACTATCTTGAATACATATCCTGAATTCAAATCCTTGCAATACCCATAATCGGAAGATTGATTTACAACTTCTAGACCTCTCCAATGGCAATAACCACTGAAAGTTGCATGGGCATTATAGGTGGTTGATATTTCATAAGCTGTAAAAGAAATCAGCAAAACAAACAGAATAATAGAGAAAAATAAGGAAACAATCAAAACTTTTTTGTTCATAAAATCAAAATATATTCAAAGTATATAACATTTATGAAAAAGAGGATCTATTTCCAAATCACTTCAACATCATCTGTTCTCTGACGAGGCTTTATATCCAGTTTATCCAAATCTCTCGGCGTAACTTTTATTCCTTTATTAAACAAAATCTCGCCAGTGTAAGCAATCATCGCACCATTATCTGTAAGCAAAGAATTATCCGGGATAAATAATTCTGTTTTCTTAGAACGTTTCCTCGCACATTCTCTTAGCCATCTCTTTTAATCTTGAATTGCAGGCAACACCCCCTGCCAAAAGCAATTCTTGCTTATCGGTGTAAGCCAAGGCCCTTTCTGCGATTTTCCAGAAGCATGGCAAAAACTGTCTCTTGCATGGAATAAGCCAAATCTTCCTTGAGAAGTATTTTTGATTCAACCTTCTGCTTTAAATTTGTCAGAATTCCAGAAAGTGCAATATCCATTCCTTTAACAGTATATGGAAGTTCAATATAATTTTTTCCAGATTTAGCAAGTTCTTGTATTTTAGGACCTCCAGGAAATCCTAATTCCAGATATCTTGCAAAAGTATCAATAAAATTTCCAACACCTAAATCTAATGTCTCTCCAAATATTCTATACTTCCCAGAAGAATATGCAACTATTTGTGTATTGGCACCAGAGGTGTAAAGCATCACAGGATCCTTGGCTCCGGTAATCTTTCCAATTTCTAAGTGAGCAATTAAGTGGTTAACAGGAACAACAGGTTTCTTCAATTTAGAAGAAAGCTATCTTGTAAATCTAAATCCCTCATAAGACAAGGCGCAAGACCACCCCCTTCAGAAAATGCAATCACCTCTAGCTCATCCTCTTCGACATTTGCATCCCTCAAAGCCGCTTCATAGATCTCTTTTGATTTTTCTCTATGATGTTTAGCAGCGTCGGTGGGTATTATCCCTCCTTTATCTGCGGTATACATATCCTTCACATTGGCAAGAATCCTTCCATCCTTAACAACACCAACACCAAAAGTATGCGCAGTGGATTCAATCCCCAAAACAATCGTCATAAAACTAACTAACAACTGACGTTTAAAAATTTATCAAAAATTAAAAAAAATTAAAAAAATGAATATTATTTTTACTTCTTCTTTGCTTTCTTCTTAGTAGATTTCTTTTTTCCGCCTCTAGACATCTTTGCTTCGCAAACATTTCCCTTACCATCAACATAATAAAGGAATCCAGGCTTTCTCTTTATAACATTCTTAACAATAATTGTCCCCATTTTCCACCTCCTTTTTGCTTTTATGCTTAAAAGAAAAGAAGCAAGTTCTATTTAAATCTTTCTATGTCGTCGGTAATTTTTTTGTATTTTCTATTCAGTGGTATTTCCACGAGGGAGATAAAGTCTTTTTCAGGAATAATGTATGGAATAAACGGATTTACTCTTTTGGTCTCTATAACTTTCCCCTCGCTGTCAACCCAAACCGCAATAAAAGGATAAAAAACAAAAAAAGAATGTATCGCAAGTCTTGTCGGTTTTTCAAATTTGAATAATAAGATTTTGGCTTTTTCTCTTCGGGAAAACATCAAGCCGACGGTCTTTCCAACAGATCCAACTTTATGAGCTTCAACCAAGATTTTTTTCTTACCAAAATCTAAAATTATTTTTTGTTGCATCTGCAGTCCTCTTTTTGTATTCTCTATAGTATAAGTTGACATTTCTTTCGCACACGAAATCATGGTGCTTGAATCCTCCACCAAAAGTTTTTGGGATATGCATCAGCTCATGTATTATAACTTTCAATTTTTCCTCCTCATCCATCTTGTCAAATCTCTCTGAAATAAACTCCAGAGCATAATATGCCTCTACTCCAATTGTTTTTTGCAAAATCTTTCCAAGTGCATGGCATCGAGCAATTGTTCCTCTTGAAGAACTCCCAAAACTCCGGAAGTATTTTACCCTCTCTAATTTTATATGAGGAAACAGGCTTCTTGAAATCTCCTCTGCCTTCTCTTGCAAGTCCGGGGCTGGTTCATATCTCATTGTTTGATCTCTATAATTTTATTCCTGGATGTAAAACCAGATTTTATTGCGACTTCCTTTTTAAAATATTTATGTAATAGCTTAATCAGCTCAATATTTGTCTTGCCATTTTCAGGTGGAGATTTGAGAAATACCTTATACTTATCTGCTCCTAAAGGAATTATTTCTTGTTTAGCTGAAGAAGGATTTACCTTAACATAAATTCTCATCTTTTCCAAGGTTCCTTGTAAGATCTTCCCAAAGCTTCATAAATTTCTCTTTCAGTTTTCCCTGCAAGCATTTTTCCATCGGACCTCCTGAAAAGCCCATGATTAGTCAGCTTCAGTCCTCTTCTCATTGCAACAAGCCTCAGCCCAATATTAGAACCTTTTTTCCCAGAATAAGCCAGCAAAGCAGCACCCCACTCATCAACAACAGTAAAAAACAGTTGTAAATCTATTCCTTCCACTCTGAAAAACATTTCTTTGTCTCCTCCCTGCAAGAATTTCCCCTCTTTGCTTAGTAATTCTTTCATTTTAAGCTTGTACTCTTTCTTTTTTGCAATCAAAACAAGATCTATGTCCCTTGGGTTTGATTTCTTTCTCCTAATACTCCCAACAATCTCAATTTTAATGCAGAATGGCTTAAGTTGGTCAACAATCTTGTTTGCAATTTCAAGAACTCTCTCGCCCCTATCCATGAAGGAAATAACAGGTATTGAACTTATAAATTTATCAGCAAATAGTTTAAATAATATCTTCATAATCCTACTTTATGCTCATAGGACTTATCGGAAAACCTAGTGTCGGAAAATCTACTTTTTTCAAGGCTGCAACTCTCGCAGAAGTCGAAATAGCATCATATCCTTTTACAACAATAAAACCAAACCACGGAGTGGGATATGTAAGAATTGACTGCATAGACAAAGAATTCAACACCCAGTGCAATCCTGCCCACGGATTTTGTATGAATCACCAGCGTTTTGTTCCAATAGATCTCCTTGATGTTGCAGGCCTTGTTCCTGGAGCAAGCGAGGGAAAAGGACTGGGAAACCAATTCCTAGACGATCTAAGAGATGCAGATGTCTTTATCCACATTGTAGATGCATCCGGAACAACAGATCAGGAAGGAAAAGAAACGGAAAATTATGATATTTCAAAAGACATAGAATTTCTTGATGATGAATTGGACAAGTGGTATTATAACATTTTCATGAAAGTATGGAAAAGCTTTGTAAGAAAATCGGAAATCGAGGAAGTAAGTTTCTCGCAAGCTGTCGCGAAGCAATTCTCCGGACTGAAAGTAAACGAAGATCAGATAAAGTCAGTTTTAAGAAAATTAGATTTCAAGGAAAAACCAAGCCAATGGAACGAGGATCAGGTAAAAAAATTCACATCCGCATTAAGAAAGGAAAGCAAGCCTATGATAGTTGCAGCAAACAAAATAGATACTGAAAAAGGTAAAGAAAACTATGACAAATTAAAAAAGAAATTCCCTAATCTCGTTATCATTCCATGTTCTGCAGACTCTGAATTAGCACTTAGGGAAGCAGCCAAATCTGGATTGATAGAATATATTCCTGGAGATAGAGATTTCAAGATAATAAAAGAAATCACAGAATCACAGAAAGAAGCATTAAAAAAAATAAGAAAAAATGTTCTTGAACAATATGAAAACGGAACGGGTGTGCAGGCAATTTTAAACAAGGCGGTTTTCGGTCTGCTGAAATATCTCGCAATCTTCCCCGCGGGAGCAACAAAACTCAAGGACAGCAAGGGAAGAACTCTGCCTGACTGCTTCCTGCTTCCCCCCGAAAGCACAGCCCTTGACTTTGCGTACTTCCTTCACACAGATTTTGGCAAGAATTTTATAAGAGCAATCGATGCCAGAACAAAGAAAACTCTTGGGAGAGATTACAAGCTCAAGAATCGCGATGCCTTAGAAATAATAAGCAGATAAAAATTTGAGCTTTTGATTAAGACTCCACAATCTTTTTATAGGGTGATTCTCTCTTAAAAAAATGAAAGAGCTGAAAGGAGGTAAAAAAAATGGCTGAAGAAAAACCAAAGGAGCACGAACATGAACACGAGCTCAAACATGAAGGCAAAACAATAACCCTAAAGAAAAGTACTTTGTGGGGAGTTGGTGTCTTTGTACTTTTGGCCCTGCTTGTCGTAAGTGTATTTACAGGAGGATTTGGAATCATGAAGCCTTCAGGCTATGTTACAAACACTGGAAATGCTGGCAGCGCGAGTGCAACATCATCAACATCAACAATAAATATGAACATATTCTCGGATTCTAGCTTATTTCCTGCCCTTGGACCAACTAGCGCAAAAGCAACTGTAGTTGAGCTGGCGGACTTCCAATGCCCATACTGTGCTTTGGCTGCAGGATTGTCTAGTCAGTCAAAGCAGTATTCAACTCAAGTACCATACTTTGGAGTTGCAACTCAGTTAGAACAGATGGCACAACAGGGGAAGATAAGATTTATTTATGTATCAATGAGTTTCTTGGGGCAAGAGTCAGTTAATGCAGCAGAAGCAGGATTTTGTGCACTAGATCAGGGTAAGTTCTGGCAGATGCATGATGCACTCTTTACTGCAAATGATTTGAGTGAAGACGATGGAAAATACTCAAATGCAAACTTAACGATAATTGCACAAAGTATTTCCGGATTGGATATGAATAAATTCAACAGTTGCCTAAACAATAACACTGATTCGGCAGAAGTCAATCAGGTAATGAGCGATGTACAAACAGGGGTAACAAACTTCCAGGGAACACCTTCGTTCTTTGTGAATGGACAATCTGTTCAGGCTTCAACGACTGAGATGCAGGCTGCAATAAACGCAGCTTAAACTTTTTTTATTTTTTTATTTTTTTATTTGTTTCTTTTAAAATTACTGGATGATTTAGCGAGCTGAATCAGAAAGTATAAAAATAGATTTGACATAAATGCATAAATGAAAAAGATGGATGTAAACGTAAAAATATTAATAATGTTAGAGATTATTATTTTAATCGTGTGCCTTGCTAGTATTTTCCTTGTACTTGCTTTCACCTTAGGATGGTTCCCAAAAACCTCTTGGAATACTTATGACTTAAGATACTTGCAGAACATTTGCAATGTAACCAAATGAATCCTGAAAAACTCTTATTTGAAAAAAATTTATAAATAATCTTTCTCTATCTGTAGAATAAATGAGAAAGAACCTGATCATCCCCCTGGTAATTTTTATTGCACTTGTTATTGTAGTAGCATTCTTGTTAATAAAGAATATATATCAGTCTCCCTCAGGAAATAAGGCAAATTTATCGGGGTATGAAATACAAATAGAGAGTTTTGCATTCTCTCCTTCCCAAATAATGATAAAGGCGGGCAGCACAGTAACCTGGACGAATATGGATCCAACCCCACACACAATAACATCTGATGCGGGAAATGAACTAAACTCTCCCGTGTTGGTCACTGGAAGTAGCTATTCTCACACCTTCAAAAATCCGGGGATATACAGCTATCACTGTTCAATAAATCCAATAATGACTGGAAAGATAATTGTTCACTAGTCAATTCGCAAGACTTTTAAATTCTTTTTTTGATAATAAGTGATGAAATTAAATTCCAAATCTAAAGAATTTATTGGTTGGTCTTCCATTATACTTCTCTCTCTTGTTCCAGTAGTCCTATTCCTGCTTGGATCTGGAATGCAGGGATTCAAAAATTTCTCGCTATCCTTGTACACCCTAGGAAGAATATTCGCTTTAGGGGGAATAACCCTTTTTGCGCTCAATTTTGTACTTTCAACTAGATTGAAGTTTCTGGAAGAAATATTTGGAGGATTAGACAAGGTATACCTCGTTCATGGAATTGTTGGGGGAATTGCTTTTATGCTCATTCTTGCCCACCCAATCCTTATTTCTGCAAGCTTTATCCCAAAAAGCATTATTCAGGCAGCAAGCTTTTTCATTCCTGGAAGCATCTTATTCCTGGATTTCGGATTGATAGCAATTATCGGATTCATCTCGCTAATTTTTATAACTTTATTCACCAGAATGAAATATAATTATTGGAAATATACACACGAATTCATGGGTTTAGTCTTTATACTTGCCCTTCTGCACATATTTCTTGTACCAGAAGGAGGATTTGGAGGATATCACATTTTTACATCTATAATAGCAATAATCGGAATCAGTGCATTTAGCTATAGCTTAATTATAAGAAGAAAAATCCTGAAGCATTATTCCTATAGAATTAAAGAAATTAGGATTAATACAAACATCATAAACCTGTACTTAGAGCCCCAGTCAGAAACTAAACAACTAAAGTATCAATCAGGCCAATTTGTGTTCTTAAAATTTAATAATCAAAAAGTTTCAAGAGAAACGCACCCATTTTCAATTTCATCTAAAAGTAATGATAAGATAATAAGGATCATATTGAAAGAGTCTGGTGATTTTACAAATACTCTTATTAATTTAAAAGTAGGGGACAAGGTAACCGTGGAAGGACCCTACGGGAAATTCAACTTCAAGAATTTTGATAGTAAAAAACAGGTCTGGATTGCGGGAGGTATAGGGATAACTCCGTTCCTGGGCATGGTTGAAAATCTGGAAGAAAATCCTGAAATAGATGTCACTTTTTTCTACACATTTAGGGAAAATTACATTGTTGACAAAAAACTCTTTGAGAGAATGGGTAAAATGAAAAATCTTAAATTTATCACCTGGAATTCGAAAAATAAAGGGCACATCAACATAGGAGAGATGGCAAGAACAACAGTTGAACTCAGCAATGCGGAAATTCTGGTTTGCGGTCCAATTAAATTCAAGGAAGAAATTGTAAAACAACTGAGAGACCTTAGAATCAGCAAGGACAAAATACACGAAGAGATATTTGATTTAAAATGAGGCTCAAAAAATTCAGAGTAATCATTGGAACAATGATATTACTATTTATTTTGTTTGTAAGCACAATTATAATTATAGGCTTAAAAAAATAAGTCCGCAAGACTTTTAAATTAACTTTATGTAATAGTAAATACAAGAGGCAAAATGGTTAAAGTAGTAAAAGTAGAAAATCTCACAAAAAAATTTGGTGATCTCATCGCGGTGAATAAAATTTCTTTTGACATTGAACAGGGTGAAATCTTTGGATTGCTTGGCCCAAACGGAGCAGGCAAAAGTACAACAATTTCAATGTTATCCACAATACTAAGGCCAACTTCAGGTAATGCCCTCATTGATAATTTTGAGATATCAAAAGATGAGAACGAAGTAAGGCAATCAATAGGAATCGTATTCCAGGATCCAAGCCTTGATGATCAGCTTACAGCATTCGAAAATATGAATTTCCATGGGAGACTGTATCATATACCAAAAAAATTAAGAGAAGAGAGGATAACTCAAATGTTAAAGCTGGTTGGATTGGAAGAGAGGAGAAATGACTTGATAAAAACTTTTTCTGGAGGAATGAGAAGAAGGCTTGAAATTGCACGTGGTTTAATGCATAATCCCAAAGTCTTGTTTTTAGATGAACCCACACTAGGGCTGGATCCGCAGACCAGAAACATAATCTGGGAATATATCCAAAAACTGAACAAAGAGAAAGGTGTAACTGTAATCCTTACCACTCACTATATGGATGAAGCAGACAAGTTATGTGATAACCTCGCAATAATCAATAAAGGAAAAATAATAGCGACAGGAAATCCGAAATCTCTCAAAGAAAGCATTGGTGGAGATGTTATAACAATAGATTCCCCAAAAGTTAAGATGTTAAGGCCCAAATTAAAAAAATTCTCCTGGATAAAAGAGATGCAAGAGCATGATGATTCAATTACAATAAATTTAAATGATGCAGAAAAGCATGTCGCAGAGATAGTAAAAGTTTCTGACAAAGAAAAAATTCCTATAAGCTCAATTTCAATGCACGAGCCAAGTTTGGAAGATGTGTTCCTGCATTTTACCGGGACGACAATACATGAGGAAGAGGCAGATCCAAGAGAGCACATGCGTTTGAGGCATAGCGCATGGAGCAGGAGGAGATAAGATGCTAGAAGGAGTTTCCACGCTATGGATGAGAAGCCTGATACGTTTTGTACGTTCGAAGAGCAGGCTCATTGGAAGCTTCGGACCTCCTTTGCTTATTCTTCTAGTAGCCTTCGGATTAAATTCTGTAGTAACTATTGGAGGCACAGGCTATGTCGGATTCCTCATTCCGGGAATTGTCGTTATGAGTGTTTTATTCGCATCAGTAACCTCGGGAATTCAGATAATCTGGGATAAACAGTTTGGATTTCTTAAAGAAACCCTCGTAGCTCCCGTCTCAAGGCTCCAGATAATGTTGGGGCAAACACTAGGGGGAGCAACTACCGCCTGTATACAAGGTATACTAATAATGGTGATAGGTTTATTGGTAGAATCAAGGATAACTGCATTAACTACTCTTACTTTAGGAGGGTTCTTAATAGCACTTTGTTTTATGATCTTGGTAGGTATTGCGTTCACCGCCCTCGGAGTTGCAATTGCTTCTAGAATGGAAGACTTCAGCGGATTTGGGCTTGTAATGAACTTTGTAGTACTGCCTATTTTTGCACTATCCGGAGCTCTGTTCCCCTTAACCAGTCTCCCCTCCTGGATGAAAATAATCACATACATAGACCCACTGACATACGGTGTGCAGGGAGTAAGATATGGACTATCTGGAGTGTTTAACATAAATCCTTTGTTAAGTTTCACAGTACTAGCTATATTCGCTCTGATTATGATCTTAGTAGGAGCTTATTCATTCAAGAAAATTAAATTCAATTGAGTTTATTGATAGGAATCCCCGCAAGTGAAAAGAACCAAATTATAATTTTACGCTAACTTTTTAGCAAAAGAGAGAAGTCCTGTCTATCTTCTTCTCCTTTCTCCAGATCTCCCAGAGATATATCTGTACAATAGGAAGACCAAAAGCAAAATTCCTACCAGGATAATTAAAATTACAAGATAAAACAAATACTCTCCCGTATTGGATTTTATGTTATTAACCAAATCAGCAATCTTGTTTCCTGCTGAATTAGGATTTGGGATGCATGCGAAATCTTTGCATCCATACTGGCATGCCTGTACAACCATCCAAGATCCCTTCAGACTGCAAAACTGGAAATCATTGCCTAAGCATCTAATATCTCCGAAGTTGCATTCCGAATTTTCAACAAAGATGGAATACTCAGAAAGCCCGGGAGACAATGCAGTGTAGTAGTAATATTTAGAATCACTTGATACAAAAGTTGCATTAATTGGAACCCATCTTGTTCCGGTGTTTCTAAATAACACAGCATTTTCCGGACCAAGATCATTTGCAGTTACCCAACTTGCGTTTACTCTGAAATAAAAAGAGGCATTTGTCAGATCCGAATCAGTTACATTTACTGTATTTATCTGGAAAGACTGATATACCTGACCAAGCAGGGAAGTATTTAAGGATGCTTTGGACACTTTAGCAGCCAAAGCTGCAGACACTGAAACACTCTGGATTGTCCTGTTTGGCACAATTACTAGCTTTGTCAAATCAAGCCCGGCTACATTTATCAGTATAGTTATAGGAATATTCGGATAGAAGGAATATTCTGTAGGAGTGCTGGAAATATTAGAATTCCCAACTACATACGGAGTTCCGGAACCGCCTCCACTTCCCGAACTCCCTGAAGGGCTACCTCCTGTTCCTCCATTATTTCCTCCTGAAGTTGAAACAGTTAAACTCTGCACTTGTGAAGTCGCACAAGAGTCAGAAACATCACATGCCTGATAAGCCCAAAGATAATTTCCATCTGCAAGATCTGATGTAAAAAGATAATCTCCATTGTCTATTCCGCTAAAATTTGTCTGACTTACCGCCCCGTCTAGAATTAAGGAAACATTTGCAATTTGCCTAATAGAAGCCACAGTGGCATTAAAAGTGACACTTGATACAGAAGAAGTATAATCATCTGCTGGAGCATTCAATGTAATTGTTGGCACATTGGAAGAAAATGCATAAAGATTAGCATCGCCACTTCCAACATAAACTATCCCATTGGAAATTGCCGGAGAGCCAACAGCACCTCCCGTAGTATAACTCCATAACTGATTTCCGTTTGTTGTATTAAAAGCATAAAGATTTCCGTCATCGCTGCCGACATAAACTACTCCATTGGAGATAGCTGGAGAGCCAACAGCACCTCCCGTAGTATAACTCCATAACTGATTTCCGTTTGTTGTATTAAAAGCATAAAGATTTCCGTCATCGCTGCCGACATAAACTACTCCATTGGAGATAGCTGGAGAGCCAACAGAACCTCCGGTAGTATAATTCCATAACTGATTTCCGTTTATTGCACTAATAGCATAAAGATTTCCGTCATCGCTGCCGACATAAACTACTCCATTGGAGATAGCTGGAGAGCCAACAGAACCTCCGGTAGAGCTTTGATAATTCCATAATTGATTTCCGTTTATTGCACTAATAGCATAAAGATTTCCGCTATTACTTCCAACATAAACTACTCCATTGGAGATAGCTGGAGAGCCAACAGAACCTTCAGCAGGGATTGGATAATTCCATAACTTATATCCGTTTGTAGAGTTAAGAGCATAAAGATTACCTGCAGCACTGCCAATATAAACTACTCCCTTGTAAACTGCTGGAGAAGAATCAACAATACTATCTGTAGTATAATTCCATAACTGATTTCCGTTCGTAGAATTAATAGCATAGACAGGATTATTATAACTTCCGAAGTAGACAATTCCGTTTGAGATCGCTGGCGAATAATCAACAAGACTTTCTGTAGTATAATTCCATAACTGACTTCCGTTTGTAGAATTAAGAGCATAAAGATTTCCGTCATCGCTGCCGACATAAACTACTCCATTGGAGATAGCTGGAGAGCCAACAGCACCTCCTGTAGTATAATTCCATAGTGGTCCAAAACTAGTCACATTAACAAATCCAGGATAATTTCTCGTATTATCCAGATTTCTTCCAAACATCGACCATTCACCTATTGATGATGAATCAGAAGAACCTACGCCTGGAGCAATATAAGCAAATGCATAAAGATTTCCGCTATTACTTCCAACATAAACTACTCCATTGGAGATAGCTGGAGAGCCAACGGAACCTTCAGCAGGGATTGGATAATTCCATAACTGATTTCCGTCTGTTGTATTAAAAGCATAAAGATTCCCATCGCCACTTCCAACCCAAACTAATCCATTGGAGATAGCTGGAGAGCCAACAGCACCTCCCGTAGTATAATTCCATAACTGATTTCCGTTTGCTGCATCAAGAGCATAAAGATTTCCATTATTACTACCAACATAAACTATCCCATTGGAGATAGCTGGAGAGCCAACAGCACCTCCCGTAGGATAACTCCATAACTGATTTCCGTTTGCTGCATCAAGAGCATAAAGATTTCCATTATTACTACCAACATAAACTACTCCATTGGAAATTGCCAGAGATCCAACAGCATCTCCTGTAGTATAATTCCATAATTGATCTCCGTTTGCTGTATTCACAGCATAGACAATACCTACCTGACTTCCAAAATAGACAACCCCGTTTGAGATCGCCGGTGAAGAGGTAATAGTGGAACCTCCAGTGCTATAATTCCATAACTGACTTCCGTTTGCTGCATCAAGGGCATGAATACTACCATCAAGCCCATTAAAATAGGCTATTCCGTTATCAACAACTGGTTGAATAGAAGCCCTTATTCCAACTCTGACACCTGTATAATAAGACCAAATTGCACTTCCATCTGTTGCATTGATAGCATGAATGTAACCCCCGTCATTCCCAACATAAACTACTCCATTGGAGATAGCTGGAGAGCCAACGGCAGTCCCTATAACAGAACTCCATAACTGATTTCCGTTTGCTGCATCAACAGCATAAAGATTTCCGTCATCGCTGCCGACATAAACTACTCCATTGGAGATAGCTGGAGAAGAAGTAATAGAACCTCCGGTAGTATAATTCCATAGTGGTCCAAAACTAGTCACATTAACAAATCCAGGATAATTTCTCGTATTATCCAGATTTCTTCCAAACATCGACCATTCACCTATTGATGATGAATCAGAAGATCCGGTTCCAGAACTACTCCCTCCTGAAGATCCAGGAGGTTGAATAAGGCTCAAAGACAAGTAATCATAGTTCACTCCGTCTGACAAAAGGTAAGCAGAATCACAAATCCCATCAAAATTTACATCTGTACAAGTATCAGAAAATCCGGTTCCGGGAGCACTCCAGTTGCCCCAATAATTCCCTCCAATATTTGATCCTCCAAGAATATTGGTTCCTAAAATTAAAGAAGTATTAAAATAATTTGCTTCCACATCACCCCCTACATTCTCATAATTATCCGTATTATTAAACAAATTGTTATATACATAGTTAGAATATGATCCCGCGAAGACCAACCCAATAGCGGAATTATTTATAACATAAGAACTAGTTAATGAATTGTCATAAGACTCAAAAAAATAAACCCCGTATACATTTCCATAGGAGGTAACATCGGTCATATTATCATCGTTTGAACCAGCGTCAAGATAAATTCCATAATTATCTGAGTTTGTAACTATTCCATACAAAATATTATCCCTATTCGAAACATAAATTCCATCATTAGAGCTTAAATCTGCAGTTACATTGATTAATGTATTATTGAAACCGTATAGAGTAATCGCATTTGAATCACTACAATTGTTTGCAACTACACTAGTCAAAGTATTATTCGAAGAATAAGAATCTAAGTTAATCCCGCAAGAAGATCCTGAAAAATTTCCTAAGCTTAGATCGGATAGCAAATCTCCCGAAGAGGAGGTCAATAAAATCCCCTGATCCCCCACCGAATTTATACTATTCCAAGTATCCCCCGTGCTGTAAAGTTCTTCTATACCATAAGCAGCGGAAGAACCTCCGCCACTATCATAAGTGTAGCTTGCATCTATGTTGCTAAATACGTTATCATGTGAAGAAGAAATAGAAATTCCATAACCAAAATCATAATCAGCAGTAATATTTGTCAGACTATCCTCATCCCCCACCATCTCAATCCCCCCTTCAGACACTGCATAAGATGCATCCACATTTGAGATTATATTACTTGATCCCCCTATCTCTACTGCTGAATAAGTCGCTCTTCTCCCTCCATTTGATGTCATATAATCGGCAGTAATATTTGTCAAAATGTCATCAAGCCCTTCAACTGAAACCCCAGAATAAGAATCGTAATTTGCAACTATGTTTGATAAAGTATCCCCCCCTGAACTTGCATCAGAAATTCCGTAGGCATCAAAACTTGCATTTATGTTTGACAAAGTATTCTCCCCTGAATCTGCATCAGATAAATTCCGTAATTACCTAAAGTGGCATTTATGTTTGACAAAGTATTGTTGACTGAATAACCTAGATAAATTCCGTAATTACTAGCATTATTTGCGGTTACATTGAAAAGTTCATTGTTTGCACCAGACAGAAGGACACCATCATAATTTGAGGTGGATGTAATATTATTAACAAAAGAATTTGATGTGTGAGAGATACAACCCTGCATAATTTTTATGGCTTAAATTCATATTGTCGTAAGTTACGTTATCGCAGTCATCGCAGATAATCATACCCGCATTTGGTTCATTTGTTGGATCGAAAATATAGTTGGAAGATAATGAGTTATTATATATCTCGTAAGAATAATCTACCGTATCATTTGATAGATTTACAAATTGAGATGGAGAAGCATCGAAATTAAGAAAGCTACTTCCGCTTATGTTAGAGTTTATCATAGAATTACCAATAGATGAAATGGCAATCCCGTAAGACGCTGAGTCTACTGTTACAGCCATTAAATTATTATTTGAAGAGAGCCTATCCGCGTAAATTCCATTTCCGGAAGAATTTATGGTTATATTATCAAAAGTATTATTAATTGAGCTACTTTGCAAATTAAATCCATCGCCTCCAGAAATCAGAGCAATATCCTCAAAAGTATTATTTGAACTACTTTGTAAAATAACTCCATCTTCCGGAGAATTTATGGTTATATTATCAAAAGTGTTATTATTTGAACCACCAATCATATAAATGCCACTCAAATTCATATCATAAAATATGTTACCACTTGAATCTTGAACAGAAATCCCAGCATCGTCTGCCAAATTTGCATTTATGTTTGACAAAGTATTATTATATGAACTACTAAGAGAAATTCCGTAACCATCTGAAGTGGCATTTATATTTGACAAAGTATTGTTGACTGAATTTGTATTGTTGACTGAATTTGAACCTAGATAAATTCCGTCATTATCCAAACTTGCATTTATATTTGACAAAGTATTGTTGACTGAATTTGAACCTAGATAAATTCCGTCATTATCCAAACTTGCATTTATATTTGACAAAGTATTGTTGACTGAATTTGAACCTAGATAAATTCCGTCATTATCCAAACTTGCATTTATATTTGACAAAGTATTGTTGACTGAATTTGAACCTAGATAAATTCCCACACCATTTCCATAACCATAAAGACTTTTCGAACTTGTGTCCACATTACTAAACATACTGTCACTTAAATCAGAATAGATATAGATTCCGTAATCAGCGCTCAAATCTGTGATTATGTTAGTAAAGTTATTGTCTGAACCAGAATAGATCCAGATTCCGTAGGAGGCATCCAAACTTGCATTTATGTTTGACAAAGTATTGTTGATTGAATAACCTAGATAAATTCCGTCATTATCCAAACTTGCATTTATATTTGACAAAGTATTGTTGACTGAATTTGAATCTAGATAAATTCCGTCATTATCCAAACTTGCATTTATATTTGACAAAGTATTGTTGACTGAATTTGAATCTAGATAAATTCCGTAATTACCTAAAGTGGCATTTATGTTTGACAAAGTATTGTTGACTGAATTTGAACCTAGATAAATTCCGTAATTATTAGCATTACTTGTAGTTATATTAGTCAAGACGTTATTTGAACCAAAAAGCTCAATTCCAAAATCGCCGTTACTTATAGTTACATTGGCTATTGTATCATTATCTGACTCGAAATTTCCGTAATCAAAAGAAATTCCACTATTAAAATTGGATATGTTACAATTCTTAACTGTATTATTCTGTCCGCCAAAGTAAACTCCAATGCCCCAAAAGGCATAACCTTGGATATAGTTGGAATAGTTCTGACAATCAAAAGTCACATTGGATTTTGAAAAATTTACACATCCCGCATTATAAGAAGCCAAAGTTATTGAGGTGTTCAACTTGACAACATCCCCAGATGAAGCACTTGAAAGATCGCTAGTGCATGTTCCACAGGAATTGCACTGATAAGTTGTCGCAAAAACTCTGCTAGAAAACAAGACAAAAACTAGCAGTAGAACTACAAATAAAAACCTCTTTTTATTCATCGCTGATTAAGCTAAAAAGAGTATAAAAATCTTATTAGAAGTCAAATCAAACCAGCTGCATGCAAGCATCCACTCTGAGTGCTCCAAATTTCATAATTATCCCCTGCAATTATGTTCAACGAGGTCCCAACAGGAAGGCTCAAAGAAACAAAAGAATTGCCTGATTGGGATAGATACTGCACAAAAGAAATTAGAGTGCAATCAGTTTGATGGGTTTCGCCAGGGAATCTTACATAACTAGTCAAAACCCCTAAGTTGTCATCATCGCTCTGATCTAAAGGAAGATTACTTCCTTGGAAAAATCTCACAGCACCAGAGGGCCATACTGAAGTTACTGCTCCCGAGTTTAATATCACTGGAGACTGGCACTGATAAGTCGAATTACAAAAAGAAGGAATACTGCAGCCATCGGAGGTTCCTAAAATGCCGCAAGAAATCATATTCCCACAGGTCCCATTGTTAAACTGTCCGCACTGATAATTATGGGATGAACAAAAATCTGAAGGAGCCGAAATACAGGTTGAAATATTATCACACATATTGGTACCTAAATCACAATACTGGCCTGTGCCACATGTTCCGCAACTTACACTTCCGCAAGTACCATTGCCTACATACCCACACTGATAGCTCCCGCAAAGAATTGAAAAAGTTGGATCAACCGAAGGAGTACATGTACTCCCTGAATTTTGGCAAGTATGACTTGAATCACAATATTGTGAAACTCCACACTGTCCGCAAGATACAATCCCGCAAGTTCCATTATTCACAAACCCGCACTGATAATTTGTACAAAGCGATGCAATATCTGAACCTTCAGGAACGCACGAATAAGTATTCGATCCTGAACTTCCTCCATTCGAAGATCCTCCTGAAGATCCTCCTGAAGACCCTCCAGATTGTCCTTCCGAACTCCCCGTAAGCCCTGTCTGAGAGTTTACCATTCCCACAGATTCACTTAAAACAGAGCAAGGAGAAATAGTCCCAGAAGAATCCAAAAAATAAATTGCAGAGCCTACCTGAGTTATATTGGAAACACCGATATTTGTAACATGGATAACCTTGGTCGCGAGTGTTTGAATATCTCCCAAAGAATAACTACTATTTGAGTCTTGATTATCATTAATAAAAACTAGTCTAATTCCTCCAATAGGATCTCCCCCTGAAGTTCTTTTTATTGTAACATTGCAATCACTTCCAGATTGAGTACATAAAAAAGAAACAGTCTGAACCTGAGAGGTTAAACATGCCTCACCAGAAGAAATCTGCTTCGATGAAGTGGTTACTAGATTATTTACAACAGCCCAGATTATTCCTATCAAAACAATAGTTAAGAGAACCAATATCAATGTAGCAATAATCGAAGATATACCCCTCTTTGAACCAAAAACACTCAATGCCATTTCTTTTATTAGTAAGTAGTAAAGTCATTATAAAAATATTATTATTTACAAAACTACAGCCTCAAAACGAGGTAGAATATAAAGATTAATTATTAATCCGTTCATATCCTTTTTCCTCAAGATGAGAAACAAATTCTTTTCCTTCCTCTTTGACTATTTTCCCATCAACTAAAACTAAAACTCTATCGGGATTAACATAATCAAGAATCCTTTTATAATGGGTTATAACTAAAATATAATTATCTTTGTTAGCAAAGCTATTAATTCCCTCTGCAACAATTCTCAAGGCATCTATATCCAGGCCAGAGTCAGTCTCATCAAGAATGGCAACTTTTGGGTTAAGGACCAACATTTGCAAAATCTCCGACTTTTTCTTTTCTCCCCCGCTAAAACCCTGATTCAAATACCTCTCAAGAAATTTTTCATCTATCTTAAGCAACTTGGATTTTTCTTTCAATAATTCATAAAAATGTAAGATTGATTTTTTGCTTGAATTAACAGAATTATAAGCTGCTCTCAAGAAATTTGACAGGCTTAAACCCGCTACCTCCCTCGGATATTGAAAAGATAAAAACATTCCCTTCCTTGCTTTTTCATCAGGGCTAAGATTAGTTATGTCATCTCCATCAAGCAAGATCTTACCAGAAGTTATCTTATACTTTGGATGTCCCATCAATGCATATGAAAGACTTGTTTTGCCGCTGCCATTGGGACCCATAAGAGCATAAACTTTTCCTTTTTCAAGCTTAAAACTTAAACCCTTAAGGATCTCTTTTCTTTTTCCATCATCATCAATCTCAACATGCAAATCTTTTATTTCGAGTGTCATTTTAATCTTTTGAGAGCTTCTAAAGGAAGAAGTTCACATCCAACTCTTGTTAAAATTATATTAGTGCCAAGAAATCTGTCAACATCTTCTTTGCTTAATTTTTTTATCTCATCAATAGTCATCCCCACTATATTCTCTGCTAGAGCTTCAGCAGCAATTGTGCTGACAAAACAAAGTTTGCCGTGAAATTTGGCATCTGAGACGATATCATTTTCTATTTTTACTTCAAAGACCACTTCGTCATTGCATGCAGAATTAGTGTGACTAACTTCATGTGTTTTATCTGGAAGACTGCCAAAATTCTTCTTTCTAGAGTATAATTCGAGTATTTTATCTTTATACAATTCGTTCATTTTAACACACAGAATTTTCTATTTCAAGACTAATCAGTTTATTTAATTCAAGTGCATATTCTAAGGGAAGTTCCTTTACAATAGGTTCTATAAAACCTGCAATGATCATCTTTGTCGCCTCTTCCTCACTTAACCCCCGAGACATTAAATAAAATAACTGATCCTCTCCGATTTTACCAACCACTGCTTCATGTGAAACCTCAACATTATTCTCTTCGACTTCCATGCTCGGAAATGTCTTTGCTTTGCTTATATTATCCAACATAAGCCCATCGCATCTTACGCTCGATTTGGAATTAATGCATCCGCTCTTTATCTTAACTAATCCTCTGTAAGAAGTAACTCCCCCATCTTTGCTTATGCTTTTGCTAATAACATTGGATCTTGTGTTGGGAGCAAAATGATAAACTTTGCATCCTGTATCCTGATTTTGCCCCTGACCTCCGAATGCAATTCCCATATAATCTGTTCTTGCATTTTCTCCAATAAGAACGCTGCAGGGATATAACATTGTAACCTTGCTCCCCATATTCCCATTAACCCACTCCATTGTTGCATTCTTATGAACAATGGCTCTTTTTGTATTCAGATTATACGTGTTTTTACTCCAATTTTCGATACTTGAGTATCTTACCCTTGCTCCTTCTAAAACATGAATTTCAACGCACCCTGCATGAAGAGAATTTTCGCTATATTTTGGCGCAGAACATCCCTCAATATAATGGACTTCCGAATTTCCATCAGCTATAATTAAAGTATGTTCAAATTGCCCCCCTTTCTTTGCGTTCATTCTGAAATACGCCTGAAGAGGCATTTCAACCTTAACTCCTTTTGGAACATAAATAAAAGTCCCCCCACTCCAGACTGCAGAATGGAGAGCGGCAAATTTATGCAAAGAGGGGGAAATGCAATCAGTCATGAAGTATTTTTTAACCATCTCAGGAAACTTCTTTACAGCTTCATCCATGTCTAGGAAGATAACGCCTTTTTCTTCAAGGCTCTTCTTTAAATTGTGATAGATGACCTCAGATTCATACTGAGCGCCGACTCCTGAAAGCGATTTTCTCTCCGCCTCTGGGATTCCTAGCCTTTCGAAAGTTTTCTTTATATCCGAAGGTACATTCTCCCAGTTGTTGGAATTCTTTTCAGCGTTTGGCTTCATATAAAAGTATATTTCATCTAGATTCAAGTCCGAAATGTTCGGGCCCCAAACAGGAGTAGATCTTTTGTTAAAGATTTCAAGACCCCTAAGCCTCTTCTCAAGCATCCATTCCGGCTCATTTTTATCCTTTGAAATTTGTCTAACAATTTCTTCGCTAAGTCCTGAAGAAGCTTTAAACTTAAGATCCTCCTCATTGTGATAATCAAGTATTTCCCTGCTTATTTCAAAATTTTGGCTTTGGTCCATGAAATTAACTATAGTTAATATTTTTAAGTGTTGCGGTACGTGAAAAGCCTTAAATATCAAAATAGACTGATGTAAAAATGAAAAAAGTAATGCCTCAAGAACTTGAAGTATGGTATCTAATACCAGCTCTAAGAAAAGAGCTTGCAAAAGTATTCATCGCGGAATATAAAATAAAACAGAAAGAAGTTGCAAAATATCTTGGAATTACTGAAGCCGCAGTCTCGCAGTATCTCAAATCAAAAAGGGGCAATGAAATAAAATTTTCAAAGGAAGCTATGTCCGAAATAAAGAAATCTGCAAAAGAGATTATAGAAAAAAAAGGAGATATAACAAAAGAGATTTACAACTTATGTGTTTTATTAAGGAAATCAAAGGTAATGTGTAATTTTCATAGATTGCGGGACAAGAAAATCTCAAAAAATTGTGATGTTTGCCTCAGAAATTAACTATTTTTTACCTTTATTAGACAACTCTTTTTTGATGCAGAATTTATCTATTATCGCATTAACATCATCAACCATCATGCCAATTGTTTCTTCATCCATACCATGAAGTTTTGCTCCCATTTCTAAAGTATCTGCCCCTGAAAAGGCGCATCCTATGCAATGAAGCCCATATCCCATTAGAATCGGCGCAACTTCAGGGTATCTAGTTATTATATCCATCAAAAGCATTCCTTTTGTAACAAATTTTTTATCTGTTGCCATATTATATAAGTTAACAATTGTTATTTTATAAAAATAACATTTTTATATATTTAAAGACTTTACCTAACAATAAAAGAGTATAAAATGAAACAAATTATAACCAAATCAAAAAAAGAGGCAGTTGAAAAAACAGCGCAGATAATCTCAGAGTTGATTAAGAAAAAGCCAGAAGCTGTTTTGCAATTAGCAACAGGATCGACAATGATCCCATTGTATAATGAACTGGTCAGGTTATACAGAAAGGGCGAGATAGATTTCTCAAAAATAAGCACCTTCAATCTGGACGAATATGCAGGACTAAAATTTAATGACAAGGAAAGCTATCATTATTATATGAACAAGTACCTTTTTGATAGAGTAAACATACAAAAATGTAATACTCATTTTCCATCATCAAATAGGGAAGAATATGAAGCAGAAATAGACAGGCACGGGGGGGTAGACTTAGCTATATTAGGAATAGGGGTAAATGATCACATAGCATTCAATGAACCAGGATCCTCCTTTGATAGTAAAACTAGAGAGGTTAAATTGTCAGAGACAACGTTAAAAGTAAATTCGAGATTGTTCCCCAAAATAAGAAAAGTTCCAAGAGAAGCTTACACTGTTGGAATAAAAACAATAATGAAATCAAGAAAAATAATCTTGCTTGCGCTTGGACTAAAGAAATCCGAAGCTGTTTACAGGGCATTAAAAGGTCCAATAACCGAGGAAATTCCCGCATCAATATTGAGAACGCATAAAAATATCACTTTTATTATAGATAAAGACGCTTCTAGAAAATTATAATAAAACTTAAATAGGAAATTTCAAAAGGATTACCATGGAAAAAGAAGCGCTAGTTATTGTTGCACATCCAGATGATGAAACGATATGGATGGGGGGGACAATTTTAAAGAATAAAAATTGGAAATGGACAATTCTTTCCTTGTGCAGGGCAAGCGATCCTGATAGAAAGCCGAAATTCGAAAAAGTGTGCAACTTGTACAATGCAACTGGATTGATCTGCGACCTAGACGATGCGGAACTAAGGCCAATTGAAATTGACAAAATCATCGGGATTATAAAAAAAGCATTGTCAAAAAGAAATTATGATGTGATATTTACCCATGGAGAAAACGGAGAATATGGGCACATAAGGCACATTGAAACACATAAATCAGTAGATAAAATGGTAGAAAGAAAACAATTAAATGCAAGCAAAGTTTATTTCTTTAATTATGAAAAAGGAGAGAACTTACCTTATCCAGATTTAAGAGTTCCAAAACCGATAAAGAAATCTGACAGAATCTTAAATCTTAACAATAAAGAGATGGGGCTAAAAAGAAGAATTGTAAAAAATATCTATGGATACCCAGATGAGAAAGGATTCGAACTAATGAGCTGCAATAAAATTGAAAGTTTCATGTTAAGATGAAAATATTAGTATTATATCCTTATCCTCTTAATCCAAGCGGGTTAAGTATACAGGGATACTACCTTGTAAAAGGCCTGCGGGAACTAGGAGTTGATGTAATGCCCTGCAATAGGGATAATAACCTGCAGAAATTATACGCCTACAAAACATTCAATCCAGATGCAGTTATCGGAGTTGGTTTCTGGGGAGAAACGCCAGAGGTCATAATCAGCCCGATGAACCATGGATTAAAAGCAGTGCCTTGGTTTAATGCAGACGGATGGGTTGCAAATTACCATAGCATTCTCAATAGCCTGCCTTTAATAGTGGCTAATAGCAATTGGGTCAAGGAAATTTACATGAGAGATGGAGTTAAAGGAGACAACATTCATGTCTGTCCCATTGGCTATGATCCTGAAATTTTTTATCCAACATCAGAAGATGACGAGAATAGAAAAAAACTTAGGCAGATATTAGGAATAGGCGAGGATGAAATAATGATATTGACTGCAGGAGGAGACGTAACAAGCAAGGGCGCCCAGGAAATGCTAAAAGCAATTGCAAAAATAAAGGATAAATTTCCTAATTGGAAATATGTTTTGAAAATCAATGAAGGATTTTCTTCAGAGGACCATGGAAAAGAAGAAAACAAATTAATAAACGAGTTAGGGCTAGAAAAGCACAGAATAATTTATCTGGAAGGAGACTACTCTTCTGAATTTATGGCAGACTTAATGAGGGCATGCGATATTTATGCAGCACCATCAAGAATAGAAGGATTTGGGATGATTCAATTAGAAGCAATGGCTTGCGGTAGACCGGTAGTTTCAATAAACGTTGGGGGTCCAAAAGATACAATTATACACGGAAAAACAGGATTCCTTGCAGAACCTGAAAGAGAAATTAAACTAGACAGTGAATGGGCTTATGATTGGATGGGATTTGAGGAAAATCATAAGATTATTTTTGATAAACCGAAAACATTTGCATACTGGGCAAACGTGGATCAACTTGCAGATTATACCATAAGATTAATGACTGATAAAAAACTAAGAGAAGAAATGGGAAAAAATGCGGCAAAACATGCCTTGGAAAATTTCCATTACAGATTAGTTTCCCAGAGAATGCTAGATCTGATCAACAAATATGTACTAAGCAAAGAGAATTAAACTTTTTCAAGTCTATTGAGTATGTCTCTTATTGCAATCTTCTTGACTGAGGTAACCGTATCAGCTCCACCAGAGAAGAGTAGCAAATATTTATCGTTTTGATCCTGAACTAACCCTGTAGGGAATATTACATTGTTAACAAAACCCTTTTGTTCATATTTTTTCTTGGGAGATATTATTGGCTCATTAGATTTTGCAATTAATTTTCTCGGATTTTTCAAGTCAAATAACGCCGCACCAACCTCATAAGTGGATGTTGTGTTAACAACACTTGAACCCGAACCAACCGCAGGAGCATCAAAACTTTTCTCAATTACTCCGTGATAAAGAAGAAGCCATCCGTCATCTGTTCTTACGGGGGGCGCTCCAGCACCAATCCTCTCATAATCCCAATGACCCTTCTTCGACAATTCCAAGGGTCTATTTTTACCCCAGTTAACAAGATCTTTTGAAGAGGCCATCCACATATGGGGAGGGGTAAATTCAAACCCCCCTTCAGGTCTATTGAAAACAAAATAATTCCCCCTGACCATTTCCGGATATAGAACAACATCTTTATTCTGCTCAGAAAATATTGCCCCCTTTCTCTCCCAGTTAATGCAATCATCAGATAAAGCCAAGGAACTTGAGAGATTTTCCTGTCTTGACAAAGAAACATAAGTCATAGCATATCTATCTCCAAGTTTTACAATTCTCGGATCTTCAATCCCCAATTCCCCGTCATTTATCAACCCGGAAAATGTTGGCTTGTGATCTATAGATTTTATCTTAAAGCCAGTCTTATCAAGAATTACTCTTCTAAGATGTGAAATAAAGAACAGTCTCTTTGTATAATCCTTGAACTGAATATCTACATTTGATTTAGACGTAACATCTTTCTTGTTGAACCTGTCAAGTTTCATAGAAAAGGATTTTTCTCCATCAAATCTAGGAGCAAAATAATACTCCTCTGATTCATTCTTGATCAGCTTTTCAGTGACCCTTACATAAAGAGCAATATCCCCGTTAGGAAGTCTTGCGGCAGCAGGATTAAACGTCCCAATAACTTCAAAGTCTTTTGAAGTCGGCTTCACATCCTTGGGCTCAACTAACACATCCTCTTTTCTTATCGGAATCATTAGGAGGGACAATATTCCAAGGTATAAAAATCTTTTTAGAAATCTTAACAAAAACCAGTCAAAAATTAAATCAAAACTTTTTTCTTCTTCAAAGATTCGTAAGCCACTATATACATTCCTGCATTCCAACCTTGATAACTTTCAATGCCTGCCTCTGTTCTTCCTATCTTTCCTGTTAATCCATGAAGCCATTCTGAAAAATTTCCGTTATTTTGCATATTGGCCTCTGCAAGTTTTTGAAGCTGTCTCTCAGCCTCCTTAAACTGCTTCATCTTGATAAGAGCTAGGACATAAAAACCCCCTATAAAAGTCCATATTCCTCCGTTCAGATAATTCCAGGGTATTCCCGCCTGGCAATCAAGGAAATAATCCTGCCAGTCCTTGCTTCCTGGAAATATTGCCGGATAAATTGCTTTTATGGGATAAGGTTCTGCAATTTTCTGTTTTTTTATGTAATTTAAAATCTTTTCAGACTGCTCATTATCCGATAGATCAAAAATTATTGCCAGCAGATTCCCTAAAGAATCAAACCACTCCCCTTTTTCTTGATATTTATTATGATTTTTCCATCTCCAGGGGAGATAAAATTCCCCATTCCACAATTTAAAATCTTCATTATTGTTTACAACTTTCTTCACCCTTCCAGCTTCCTTATCTTTACCCACAAGTTTCAGAGCATGATAATATAGTGCTTGGGTATTAATAGTATGCCCATACCTATGAGGAAACGCATCCTGCCAATCAGTGGTAGGCAACTGCTCAGGCATTCCATCTTCTCCAGTATCCAAACAATACAACCAATAGAGAATCCTATCCATACTCTTCTTATACTTGTTAAACAGAGAACTTTCCTTGTATTTTGATTTATAATTATAATTGGCTATCAAAAACCAGAGAGAAGAATCAAGAGACATGTAATCTACATGATGTTTCCTCGTATTTACAAACTTGTCAACAGCATTGGGTATCTGACCTTTTTTAGATTGATTTTCTGCGAGAGTTACAATTGATTTCTTTATTGTTTCCTTTAATTTCTTATCTTTGATAAGTGAAGCACCTAAAGACATAATCATAGAATCCCTCCCAAATACCATATCATATCCGGGATGAGCCGCAAAAAACCCATTTGGCGTAGAACACTTGCCCAAAATCCAGACAGCTTGATCGTAAGCTTTTTTTGTTAATTCCATTTTCTAATCACAAATCCATCAAGTAAAGTCTTGCCATCAAATAAGAAATTGTAGACTCAGCTCCCTGATTGAGGTTAATCGCATTTTCACCAAGCCCGTCATAACAACCTCCTGTTGAAGAATCATAAATAACTTGATTCAAGGTATTTTTCCCAATAAACCACTGAAAAGCATGCAATGCATATTTCTTATACTTCTCATCCCTAACAATTTGATACGCAAGAATAAGAGCCTGAATCATATAAGAAGCTTCTATTGGTTGCTGGTCATAATCTGCTTTCTTACCCTCCTGAGGGTACCATCCTCTCTGTCCAACTGGAACAAAAACCTCCTCCCTAAATGTTTTGGACAAAAGAAAATTAAGGGAATCTAATCCACAATCAAGATATTCTCTTCTTCCAGTAGATAAGTAAGCATACAACAATGCTTCAGGGAGCTTACTATTTGCATAAGTCATGTAAGGTTCAAACCATCTCCATTCTGGATTAGAAGCGGACTTATAAAGCGAAACAAGATAATCTGCAAGTTTTGCGATCTGTCTCTTTATCTTAAAAGAATTCGCAATTCTGTTATAGAAATACAGTCCTTCAATAATAAACGAAAGTGACCTTGGAGAGGATATCTCATTAGAAGCGTCTATAGCTTTTATTATTATTTTCTCAGCTTCCTTCTTAAAATCATCAGGAATATTTGGAGAAGAAATCAGATAACCCAGAGCCCAGATTGCTCTACCATGAGCATCTTCACTCCACTTTTCACTCGTAAGTTCTTTATCCTTGTTAACAAAATTATAAAGCTTCCCATCACTTTTCTGAACATACTTGATATAACTTAAGTACGTTCTAATCAAATCTAATTGTTTGAACTCTCTGAACTTTTCATAATGCTTTGTACAAACTAAAATTGCTCTGGCATTATCATCTAACGTATAACCCGAACTAATATCTGGATTAGACTGAACCGCAAACTGTATAACTCCAAAGTTATCAGTCAACCTTACCAAATGGGAAGTATCAATTTCAGGAAGAGATTCAAACTCCTTCTCCTTTAAGTCTATGTAATTATTAAAAAGATCACAATAATGCATTGCAACATTGGGCCAGGTCATAGATCTGGTGTAATAATAAGAATTCTTTTCTATTTCTTTTCTTAAATCTGTATTCTCGAGAAGATTAAGAATAGCTCTTTCAAATGCTCTTGGCTTCCCAAAACCAACTAAAATTCCTCTCTCTTGGTTTACGAGATCTTTTGCGTGCAAAAATGCCGTCGACACAACAGCCCTTCCACAACCCATTGCATAAGATAAAGTTCCAGATGTAATCTGATTTGGATTCATTCCAGAAGAAATGTAAACATCAGTCGCTTTAAGATACTGAATTATCTCATCCAAAGTAAGATATTTGTTGTAAAATTTTACATGCTCCTCGAGCTTCAGCTTCTTAATTTTTTTTACCAACAGATTTCGATAATTTTCGCCTTGTTCTTTTCTAACAATGGGATGAGTCTCTCCGATAATCAAATAAACTAAATTAGGGAACTTTTTTACAATATTAGGAAGAGCCTCAATAACATACTCGTATCCCTTGCCCGCACTTATCATACCAAAAGAGGACAGAATTATCTTTCCCTCATATCCCAACTTTATCTTCTCGGCCATCTGATCCTCAAAGGAAACTTTTGGAATCCCATGAGGGATCAAATTAATTGGAGTATTAATATGATAAACATTTCTAAGAATCTCAACAGCCTTATTAGTCATAACGACAATCTCCTGAACTTTTTCCGAGATTGATTTCACAACTTTTCTTAATTGAGGATCTGGATTGGGAAGAACAGAATGGAATGTGATCACAACCGGTTTGTTTACAATCTCCAAAAATGCAAGAAGATAATCTCCCCACGAACCTCTGAACAATCCAAATTCATGTTGTATATTAACTAATTTAATTCGAGGAGAATCATTAATCTGTTTGGCAGCCTCGATATAACCATTCAAATCAGTATCGCTTATCTCATGAATAACTTCTGGGGGGTAATTGTAAATGTTAACTCCATTGCTATTAAGGGCAATAATACCCGATCGTATATTCTTAGGCAATCTCTGATTGATAGAAGCAACTAAATCTTTCGTAAATGTAGCAATCCCACACTCTCTTGGAGGATAAGTTGATAGGAAAACTATGTCTAAGTCATTAAAACTACGTCTCATCGTTGCCTCTTTTAGCTACATAACAATCCGAAGCTTTTAAAGATTGCGCTCAGAAAAACTAAACTGCCCTTGAAAAGTTTTTTTCTACTTGTTTCCAATTAATAACGTTGAAAAAATTATCTATGTACTCATCTCTTTTGTTTTGATACTTGAGATAGTAAGCATGCTCCCATACATCAATCAATAAAAGGGGAATCTTCCCAAGTGTAAGAGGATTATCCTGATTTGGAGTGCTCATAATTTCCAATTTCTTATTCGCTGGATTAAAAATCAGCCATGCCCATCCGCTGCCAAATTGTCCGAGGGCTGCCTTCTTAAACTGCTCCTTGAACAAATCGAAACTGCCAAAATTTTTTATAATCGCCGTCAAAACTTCCCCGCTTGGTTTTACATTCTTCTTTAAAATCGTCCAAAACATACTATGATTCAAATGGCCCCCGCCATTATTTCTTACAGCAGTCCTTATCTCCTCAGAAACAGAATTTAGATTTTTTATCAACTCTTCAATAGGTTTATCCTGCAATTCCTCATGCCCGACAAGAGCATCATTTAATTTCTTAACATATGTCGCATGATGCTTATCATGATGAATCATCATCGTTTCTCCGTCAATATATGGCTCCAGAGTATTATACTCATAACCAAGTTTAGGCAATGCATAAACCATAGTTAACAATAGTAAATTGTTTTTAAAAATCTTACGATTCAGAGTTCAAATTCATTAATAAATTCAATTATAGATTTATATCTCTCAAGAAATCTGAAACCTTTTTCTGAAAGAGAAATAGTCTTATCACTATTTTCCCTCAAAAAGCCCCGAGAGATCAGTTCATTATAATACTCCTTGAACCTCAGCGATGACATTTTGGACTTTCTCAGCAGAATAGTAGGTTTTATCTGATTCCTGTTTTCCTGTATTATCCTCAAGGTATCCCTGAGAATTTCAAGCCTCTCCCTCTTGGCCATTTAGTCCCCCGATTTCTTAAGAACTTTATATAAAATAACAAGAAAAATGCAAAGCGAGGTAAGATAGACAACTAATTTTAAAGAATCAAAAAAAGTTGGAATAAATATATTTAGAACATTAAGCACCCAAAAGAACAAAAGGAGAATATATGCAAGATAGAAATTATTTTTCTTTGACTTGTAATCCTGGTTTCGTGAAGCAAAGTAGATTACAAAGGCTGCGTAAATGAGAAGAATAATATTCAATCCGGCATAAAATATTTCATTCCTGAATATGACGCTTGCCAGAGCAATTATTATCGCAACAGTGTGGAACAAATAAATGATAGTTGATTTTGCTTTCCATTTTTTCCATGAAACACTGTAAATAAGATAAAAGATGGAAATCGAACTAAGATACATGAAAATAAAGACTGCAAGATATGCAAG
This sequence comes from uncultured Nanoarchaeota archaeon, assembly GCA_963743615.1. Classification (GTDB taxonomy): domain Archaea; phylum Nanobdellota; class Nanobdellia; order Pacearchaeales; family GW2011-AR1; genus JAKLIN01. The sequence goes on along the minus strand of CAVUQF010000003.1, from coordinate 168,180 downwards.
CAAAATGGGGTAGACTTCAAAAATTCCATTAGTATTGAAATATACAACTACAAATTCAATAAAAAACCTGAACAAGTATGCAATTGCAAAAAGCAGAAACGCTTGCCTGAAATATTTTATCCCCTTGTATGAACTTAAATCATAAATCTCTTTGGTTCCAAAGTAGATCATAAGACTGCAGACTATTATTATAAAAGAGTAAATTATTTCTGCTCCAATTCCGAGAGTTATATGCGGTGGTGGGGGTAGTATCATTTTTATCTCATGTATATTTCAGTGCAACAGCCTTCCAATATTTAAATATTTATAACAAGTGGATTCTAAATCCATTTTATTTAAAAAGAAAATAAATCAACTTAATACATGCCTAAAGATAAGAAGACTTCAAAGAAAGCGATTATCATTGGGGTAGTGGTAGGATTAGTAGTGATAGCAGGAATTTTTGTAGGAGCATTTCTATACTATAGTAGTATGAATCATAGATATGTTTCAGGAAGATATTCTCCTAATGAGATTAGAGGAAATTTTACCCTTAATAACGAAACATTGAGCCAGACTTCAGATTTTTTTAGTAATAATTCAAACATCCAAATTCTGCAGACTTATTGTCAGCAGAATATGATTTACTGCAGATATTACTGTACTAAGATAAGTCCAAACAATAGTCTGTGCAGTCAGTTGCAATTTCCTCAGTATCCAACAAATGGGTCATTTAGACCAATGATGAACTATCCTGGAAATGGAGGAGCACAATGAGTTCACCCGTTATAAAATTAGAAGACGTGTGGAAAAGATATGAAATGGGAAAGAAGGCCGGAGGACTGACTGTCTTAAGAGAAATAAATCTTTCAATAAATAAGGGGGAATTTGTTGCCATAAATGGACCAAGCGGATCTGGAAAATCTACAATGGTAAATATGATTGGAGCTTTAGACAGACCATCATGGGGTTCCATCTATTTGGATGAAAAAAATATTGCCAAGATGAGTGAATCCTCATTGGCTTTTTTACGTGGAAAAACTATTGGATTTGTTTTTCAGCAATTTAATCTAATTCAAGATCTAACTGCCTTGCAAAATGTAATGCTCCCTATGGAGATTATCAATGCTCCGGAGGGTGCAGCTCGAACTAGAGCAATTGAAATTCTCTCAAAATTAGGTTTAGGAGACAGACTTCACCATAAACCTTCAGAACTATCCGGAGGGCAACAGCAAAGAGTAGCAATTGCTCGTGCACTGGCAAATGACCCTGAAATTATTCTTGCGGACGAACCAACTGGAAACTTGGATAGTACGATAGGACAATTTGTCATGACATTCTTGGAAAACTTGAATAAAAAAGAGGGAAAAACAGTAGTCATTGTAACACATGATCTAAATCTTCTTAGTTATGCAGAAAGAGTTATATATATAAAAGATGGCAGGATAATAGGAGAAAGTTCAAATAAAAATAGGAGAGCAACAAAAAAATGAAAAAAATATTGTTAATTTCAGTTTTGGTTTCTTTCGCTCTGCTAACTCTGGTTTCTGCACAACCCTCAATGCAAGTTAATTACAGTAGTTATTCAACTGCACAACACGGAATCTTAGTTACAGAATTAAACTATCAGCCATATCCTGCAAATCCTGGAGAATATTTTGATTTATGGATTCAAGCCCAATATGTCGGATCTGGATCTGCACCAGATGCCACATTTATACTAGAACCAACATATCCTTTCTCGCTGGATCCAAATGAAAGTGCAACATACAGTTTCGTTAACCTGGGTTCAACTCCCGTTCTATTACACTACAAAGTTAGAGTAGATCAAAACGCAGTCCAAGGGAGCAACGAGTTAGATTTAGAATATAATCCTGATGGCAGTAGTACTTTCGCAACCCAGGCATTTTATATACAAACTGCAGATGCACAAACAAATTTTGATCTAGTAATACAAGATTCAACTTCAACAGCTACTTCAATTGGAATTGCAAATACTGGGGAAAACACAGCTAACTCACTAATCGTAAGAATACCTGACCAAGCAGGATTTAGAACTGTTGGAACAAATGGGCAAATTGTAGGAAATCTAAACTCTGGAGATTATACAATAGCAACATTTGATCTAGTCCCTGTTACAAGGAGTAATAACGAAACTTTGGCAGTCGAATTAGATTATACTGATTCAATTGGAGTAAGAAGAAGTATAATCGAAAACGTTCCATTCAATTATGTTTCATCAATAAATTCAACACTTGGTTCTGCATCTGCTGGAATGATCTATGGAAACGGTTCTGGCTTTGCCGCATACAGACAAAAGCAGGGCAGCATATTCACCAATGTCTGGTTCTGGATCGTGGTCTCAGCAGTAATAATAATTATTGGGGTAGGTCTGTTAGTAAAGTTTAACAAAAAGAAGCAGCAAAAAAAAGATCTGGATCACTCAAAAAAGATTATAGACGGTCTCAAAGTAAAAGAAAAAGATAAGGAGAAGAAAGATTCTAAAGAACCGGATTGGGTAGTGTCAGAGCGTACCAAGAAGAAATAATAAGATGAGACTTAGAAAAGCTCTCGAACTTGCATGGAATACTCTAATTCATAGTAAATTAAGAAGTTGGTTGACCATAATTGGAATTGTAATAGGAATTGCTGCGGTTGTAGCAATAATTTCTGTAAGTCAGGGGGCTGAGAGAAGCCTAACAAGTCAACTAAATGGTCTAGGAACAAATATAATAACCGTCTCGCCAGGAGGTTCAGAAAGAGCAGTAGGGGCAGGAGTTGCATTTAGGACGGGAGGAGGAGCAATTGGCGAACCTTCTTCTTCGGGAGGAACAACAAAAGGTAACCAAATAACTCAAGCTTCAAAAAATCTGACAAGCGATGATGTAAATATCTTGGAAACAGTTCCAAATGTTGAATATGTAATGGGAACATACTCCGGAAGAAAAGCTGTATCTTATTTAGGATCAAATTCTACCTTGGGCATTGAAGGTGTTAACACTCAACTATGGCCCGATTTCATAAGCGGAGTAAGCATATCTGAAGGTAGATATCTCACACAAAGTGATTCCAATTCCGTTGTGGTAGGATATAATGTTGCAAATTCAATATTTTCTGGTATGTCTGTCAATCAAAATGTTATTATAAACGGAACAATCTTCACCGTTGTTGGAATACTAAATCAGACTGGAAGTCAGGATGATTCTGAAGTATTTATGCCCATAACCTCCGCAAGATATGTTTTAGGTGACACGGGAGGAAACGATTTTAGTTCAATCTCAGTAGAAATCTTAAACACAAGTGCAACAAATCAGACAATCACAAGTATTACTAGCACGTTAATGTTAGAAAGAGGAATATTGCAACAGAACAATGTTGATTTTTCTGTAAGCTCTCCTCTTAGTTTTCAACAAACAATCTCCTCAGCGCTAAGCACGCTCTCGTTATTTCTGGAAGCTATCGCTGCAATATCTCTTCTTGTTGGGGCAATTGGAATAACAAATACCATGTTTACTTCAGTATTAGAAAAAACGAAAGAGATTGGAATAATGAAGTCTATAGGGGCGAAAAATAGAGATATACTTATGATCTTTTTATTTAAGGCGGGAATGCTCGGACTAATCGGAGGAATAGGAGGAACAATTTTAGGAGTTTCCCTATCCATTTTCATAGGTCAGCTTGGAGGAATATCCCTAGGAAGAACATCTCTTATCACTTACATAAATCCCTGGTTAGTTATCGGTGCATTCTTGATTTCCATGCTGATTGGAATGGTAGCGGGAGCAATACCAGCATACAGAGCCTCAAAATTAAGTCCTATCGAGGCATTAAGGTATGAATAATTTCTTAATAATAGAATTTTTAAAGAAGATGAAATTATTTTACTTATGGATGAAATAATAAGACTTGATAATGTATGGAAAATTTACAATGAAGGTGAAGAAAACGAAGTTATTGCTCTCAAAGATATTAACCTTCACATAAAAGAAGGAGATTTTATCTCAGTCATGGGTCCAAGCGGATCTGGAAAAAGTACGGGAATGAATTTGATTGGAAGTCTTGATTTTCCAACACGTGGAAAGATTTTTCTTGACAAACATAATATCTCTCATCTAAGTGAATCCGATCTAGCTCAAGTAAGAGGAAGAAGAATTGGATTTATCTTCCAGCAGTTTAATCTAATTCCAAATCTTACTGCGAAAGAGAATGTAATTCTCCCAATGATCTTTCAGGATAAGGATGAGTTTGAGAGAGAAAAGAAAGCCGTTGAGCTCCTAAAAATGGTGGAATTGGAGAACAGAATGGATCATTACCCATCGGAACTATCAGGAGGGCAGCAGCAAAGAGTAGCAATTGCTCGTGCACTGGCAAATGATCCAGAGGTCATTCTTGCGGACGAACCAACTGGAAATTTGGATACGCACACTGGAGATATCGTAATGAAATTTCTAAACGAACTTAATGATAAAGGAAAAACAATAATAATTGTAACCCACAGCCCAGATATTGCAATGAAACACTCAAAAAAAATTTTTTGGTTGAAGGATGGGCAGATTGAAAAGGTAACTGAAAAGATAAAAGGGGCATGGAAAGTCCTGAAAAGATTACCTTCCGAATAATAATATAAAAAATGATTAAGGATTACTTTGTTCTTGCATTCAAGAATCTTAAAAGAAGAGGAATAAGAAGTTGGCTTACGCTTCTTGGGATACTTATAGGAGTTGCTGCGGTAGTATCGTTAATTTCACTGGGTAATGGATTGAAAGTCGCAGTAAATTCTGAATTTAATGTAGGATCAACAGAAGTTATAACAGTTCAGGCAGGAGGCATCACTCTCGGTGCTCCAGGTACAGGCGTTGTAAAACCTTTAACACAAGAGGATGCAACCGCAATAGGAAAAATAAGCTCAGTTCAAGCATCGATACCTCGAGAGATACGTGAAGTGGAAATGACTTACAATCAGAAAGAAACATTTACTTATGCGGCGACTGTTCCAGATAATTCGCAAGAAGATAATTATATGTATGAAATCACAGGTGTAAAAACAAGTTCGGGAAAATTAATTTATCAGCAAAATAGAGGGGTCATTGTAATTGGAAGTGATCTGGCGGATGGAACAAAAAATGGATTTGGAAGAAATATAAAAATAGGAGATAAAGTAGAAATTAATGGTCAGAATTTCATGGTTCAGGGTATTCTGGCTAATCAGGGAAGTTTCATAGTTGATGATGCAATTCTAGTAAATGAAAAAGATCTGCAGAACCTTCTGGGGTATGGAAATCAAGTAGACTTAATAGAAGTAAAAGTTCCAAATGAGAATCTGATAAACCAGACTCAAAATGCAATTGAAAATCTTATGAGGCAGAGAAGAAATGACAAAGTGGGAAAAGAGGACTTTCAGGTCACAACCCCTCAAGCTTCTCTAAATTCGATAAATCAAGTACTCTCCGGAATACAGATATTTATCATAATAATTGCATCAATCTCAATAATGGTTGGGGCAATTGGAATAACAAACACAATGATGACTTCAATTCTGGAAAGAAAAAAAGAGATAGGAGTCATGAAGTCAATTGGTGCAAGAAATGAGCACATCTTTTATCAATTCTTTATTGAAGCAGGTCTCCTTGGATTGGTAGGGGGAATTATCGGAATTCTGATCGGAGCAGCAACAGGATATATTGGAACGGCTGCACTTAATAGTTTTATAGGGTCTTCTGCGCAACCAGAAATTAGCTTTTCTTTAATTTTCTTTGCAATGTTTGGTAGCTTTTTAATTGGTTCAATAGCCGGACTAATACCTGCAATGAGAGCTGCAAGACAAAATCCTGTGGAGGATATTAGAGGATGATAAGTAAAGAAATTGTCAAATACTCCATTGAAAATTTAAGAAAAAGAAAATCAAGAAGTCTACTTACAATAATATCAATATTAGTTGGAATAGCCACCATTTTCATTTTCATAAGTTTTGGGCTCGGATTGTACGGTTATATAAACGGGTTTGTTACCGGAACGGCCGCAAATAAAATAATAATAGAACCAAAAGGCAGCATCAGTGGGATAGACACTTCCTTTGCTCTTACAAATAAGGACCTAACTGCTGTAGAAAGAGCCTCAGGAGTTTACGAAGCAACTGGCCTCTATAAACAAGTTTCTCAAGTCGAATATAAAAACAGCCTAAAATATGTTCCGATTGTGGGCTATGACCCTTCAAATCCGATTCTTACTCAAGTTGAGGGAGCAACAATATATGAGGGAAGAGAATTGCAAAAGGGAGAAAAAGGGGATGTAGTTCTGGGATATGATTTTGCGATCGATAACAGTATATTTACTAATGGAATTAAGGTAAATGAAGAGATACAAATTAATGGTCAAAGAGTAAAAGTTGTAGGATTTTACAACTCACTTGGAAATTCTGGAGATGATTCTATTATTTATGCCACGGAAGATTTTTTTAAAGAGCTTTATCCAACAACAGCAGGATACAGTGAAATAATTGCTAGCGCCAATCCAACAAATATCTCTAAGGTTGTACAGAATATTGACAAAAGTTTACTAGAATCAAGAAATTTGAAAAAAGGACAAGAAGACTTTTTTGTTCAATCTGCCCAAGACTTAATAAATAGTTTTAGTTCTGCGCTGAACATTGTGATCGGATTTATCATACTCATAGCTTTGATTTCAGTCTTGGTGTCTGCAATAAACACATCAAACACTATGATAACGTCCGTTATTGAGAGAAGAAAAGAAATTGGAGTTTTGAAATCAATTGGCGCAAGAAATTCTGAAATACTCAATTTGTTCTTATTTGAATCAAGCGCTCTAGGATTTGTGGCTGGAACAATGGGGGTAATCCTTGGATATATCCTTACAGAAATTGCAAAATTTATACTAGTAAAAGTTGGGTTAGGGTTCCTACAGCCAAGTTATTCAATTTGGCTATTTGTAGGATGCATACTATTTGCAACTCTGACCGGAGCTATTTCAGGAGTTGTACCTGCAGTAAACGCTTCTAGAATAAGTCCCGTGAAAGCTTTAAGATATGAATAGATTTATTATTCTCTCAGCAGCCTTTTCTTCTTGTTTTTCTTATGTCTTCTGTAAAAAAGATATATTACTACAAGAATAATCAATACAACAATAAAATAAAGAAAAGGAGAGGTCGAAGTTGGCTGTGGAAAGGCAGCAGGATCAAAATAAACCATCTCATCTACGCTTCTTCTAACACCTGTTATATCATTATAAGAAATTACCATATTCAAATTTCCTTTATTGGGCAACACGTTAAAATCTGCGGTAGTATAATCATTAGAGGAGAGAAGCCCGATTATATACGTGCTCGGACCTTGCACAGTTATATTCTGCTGACCAGAGGGGATCGAAACTGTAACAGAATTAGCATCATTCTGCGCAGTATTCAAAATGTTAAGAGTCAAATCCTTCGTTGCATAATCATAGTTTTCTACAAAAACACTAAAATTGCTTCTCACATCCTGGACGGAAAGATTAAATGGCACTATAATGGCATTAGGATTCGAATTAGAGATGGTATATTGGAAATAAACCGTGTCATTTCCTTTGATTGCATTGGGATCAACTCTTACAGTGTAAGGAATCGTAAGATAAGAGTTGTAATTCGTTGCATAAACTCCCCCGGCTGCGGTGTAATAAGAACTTACTCCGGGATCAAATGAAATCGGATAATCCGGAAGAAGCTGAAAAGTCGCATTTCCACAACTGGTATCGCTCATCCCAGTAACCTGAAAAACTAAACGGACATAATCCCCGGGAACGGCAGGATAAGGATCCTGATTAATAAGGGTAGGAGCTAAAGTGCAAGAACTTACAAAAGATAATGACAAAAACAAGGCCAAAAAGACCATCACAGATATATTCTTTTTCATTTACTAAAAAGAATAGAATAGTTTTAAAATGTTTCTGACTTTTGGACCCGATCTACAAGATGGCACTGCGCTACACTCTAAACATTTATAAGTAAAATGATATTAATAGAACAATGAAAGATTATTCTGAATTAAGTAAAATAGGATTAAAATCCAGATGGGAAAAATATCATAACCCAGTAAAAGAACATATAAAAGATAAACATTTAAAATTAAAAAAAGAAAAAGCAAGACTAATCGGATTTCTTATGGGAGATGGAAGTTTAACTTCAATGAAAAATTATCAGAACGGAAAGCATCATGATATTCGGTTTTATCCAGATGATTCAAAAATGTTAAAACTCTTTCTCGACGACTTTAATAAGCTATACTTAAAAAAACCAGCATTTAGAAAATTAAAGAAATACTATATTGTTCATGTAAGCTCGAAACCAGCCTGGGAGGATTTAATGTCAATTTCCAAATTTGAATCATTGTACTGGGAATTTCCAAAAATTTTACAATCAAAAGGAGAAAAAATAGAATGGATAAAGGCTATTTTTGATTGTGAAGCGTATGTCTATCCGAGCAAAAGCAGAATTAGTTTCCAAACTGTCAGCAAAAGGGGAGTAGAATCTATAAAAGAACTATTAAATGAATTTGGTATAACTTCAAAGGTTTATTCTTACAAAAGAAAAAATCCCAATTGGAATATAAATTATTTATTGTTTATTAATGGAAAAGAAAATGTAAAAAAATTTTATAAAGTAATTGGATTTAATCATTCAAAGAAACAAGAAAAATTAAAAAGAATATGCCAGTGTGCCAGAGCGGTTAATGGAACGGTCTCGAAAACCGTGCCCTTCGGGGCTCCTAGGTTCAAATCCTAGCACTGGCGTAATATTCCAGTTCAATTCTGGGTCTGGGCGAAGGGAAAAACTCTAGAAAGGATTGCCAATCCTTAATCTGTCCTCATCATACTCAAGACCAAGATTCTTTAAAGTATTCTCCAGCGATCCTTTTGTTAATCCTGAAATATCAATCTCCAGTACCCTAAAAGGGGAAATTCTTCCCAAATAAACAAATGCAGAAGTATTATACTCCGAAAGATAATGATAAAGAAATGAAGAAGGACATCTGTCCAACGGATCAGTACGTGCAAAGTGATTTATTCTCCATTTTTGCTCAATCAAACTATTTATATCATGTAGATTACCCACAAACATGATTCCAGAATGATTATGGTTATTATTTTCTGAATACTCAAGATTGTCCGTAAGTCTTATATGATATACATTTGGTTTTTGTGACTTTTGTTCTTCCATCTTAAACAAAAGAATATTAAATATTTTAAATAGATAGGTCACAAAAAGAGTTACATTGTTTACTGCTTCAAAACCTTTTTATCCCCAATTATTCTTAACCAGGCATGAAAAAAGGGTGGAAAAGGAACAGCCTTTTGCTAGGATCGTCAAGTTTATTCAATGATGTTGGCAGCAATGCAATTAGTGCAATATTGCCATTTTATATAATAGGGCTTGGAGGAACAGGCATAGCCATTGGATTATTAAGTGGGTTAAGAGACGGGATATCAAGCTTTTTCAATATGATTGGGGGATGGCTCTCAGACAGAGTTGGAAAAAGAAAGCCACTTGTTTTTCTTGGGTATTTGATTTCAGATATTTTCAAATTCCTATTGCTAATTGCAGGTTCATGGCAGCAGGTCACAGCATTTGATGCTTCTTCACGTGTAGGAAAGTTTAGAGACTCCCCAAGAGATGCAATAATCGCGAAATCAAATAAAAATCGTGGGAAAAAATTTGGGATACAGCAGGCAATGGACAGTGCGGGAGCAGTAATTGGGACACTTCTTGTACTATTTTTATTCTGGAAATTAAATTTGAACTTCAAATCTATTATACTAATTGCCTCGCTTATAGCAGTTGTCTCACTGATAACAGTCTCATTTGTAAAAGACTACAAAAGCAAGAAAATAAAAAAAAGTTTAATTAAAGAAAATAAATCTCTGAATAAGAATTTAAAATATTTTATCCTGGTTGCATCAATTTTCATCTTTGGAAATTTTGGATTTTATATGTTCCTTGAATTAAGAGCCAAGGAAATAACAGGGAGTATAATTCTGCCTTTAGTATTATTCGTAATATTCAACATTTTCTATTCAGTATTCCCCATATTTTTTGGAAATCTATCTGATAAAATAGGAAGAAAAAGGGTTTTGCTAATAGGATATGTTCTATTCTTCTTAATAAGTATTGGGCTTATTTTCACTTCTAATATTATCTACTTAGGAATTTTATTTGCACTCTATGGGCTGGTTTACGCAATAACAGACTCAAATCAAAGAGCGTTTGTCTCAGACTTATCTGGAAAATCAAGGGGGACTGCATTTGGATCTTATTATTTTGCTACAGGAATAATGGCTATAGTTGGGGGATTAATTGCAGGATTTTTATGGAACATCAGTTACAGTGTAATGTTTATCTTTACTTCAGCAGTAGCCTTAATATCAATAATTCTATTGCTATTCGTAAAAGAAAAACAACACAGGTAAGATTTAAATAAAATAGTTAGGTAAAGAACACGTGGAAAACACAGAATCATATGATTTTTTAGTTTTGGGTGCAGGAGGGACAGGACTAGCCGCCGCAATGTATGCCGCAAGATTGGGATTGAAAACCCTCGTTTTAGGGGCAAGTCATGGTTCAGAGTTACCCGTGGGGGGTGTAATAACAACAACAGACTTAGTTGAAAATTATCCTGGATTTGCAAAAATTTCTGGATTTGAACTTGCAAAGAAGATAGAAGAACAAGCTAAAAGTTATGGGCTAGTTACAATAAGGGAAGATAGAGCAGTCAGTATAGAAAAGAAAAAAGATATCTTTTACGTAAAAACTGATAAAAAGCAATATCAGTCTAAAACAATTTTATTTGCCACAGGAACAAGATGGAGAAAGTTGGAAGTTCCAGGATCGACAGAATTTGAAAGACGGGGGGTGTATTACTGTGCTTTATGTGATGGACCTTTATTTAGAGATAAGACAGTCGCAGTAGTTGGGGGGAGCGATTCTGCAATAAAAGATTCTTTTATACTATCAAAATACGCAAAAAAAGTCTATATAATCGCAAGAAACGAGATCAGCGCCGAGCCAATAAATCTTGAAAGAATGAAAAGTGATAAAAAAATTGAAGATATAAAGAAAACAAACATCAAAGAAATCAAAGGAGATAAGTCTGTGAAAAGTATAATTATTGATAACCCTTACAAAGGGAAAAATGAAATAAAGGTTGATGGTCTCTTCATAGACATAGGGCATATTCCCCTTTCAGAACTTGCAAAAAAGCTAGGAGTAACATTGAATAAAAGAGAGGAAATAGTAATTGACGCTAGAACAGCAGAAACAAATATTGAAGGAGTTTTTGCAGCAGGAGATGTTACTGACAAGGAATTCAAACAGCTTATTACCGGAATTGCCGATGGGTGCACCGCAGCTTACTATGCACACGAATATCTTATGAAAAAACAGATCTAAAACCCAAGTGCCTCTTTTACAAGGATTAAAGTTGTTCTGTTGGGAATCACTTCCCTCTCAATTATAACCCATTTTCCTAGTTTGCTTTCAAAACCATAAGCTTCCTTAGCTCTCTCATTCTCCAAGGGGAGTACATATTCTCTCACTCTTTTCATTGCCTCTTCCAAACTATCAGTTATTTTCTGATACCCTGAGACTATAAGCAAATTTTTTGCTGCAAAAGGATAAGCACTAACTCTAGAACCACTCTGATCACATGCAACCAATTCGCCATTCTTAGAAATCGCATTCACACTCCCTAAAAAGTAATCAGCAGTATCCATCTTCCTTCGCAAGTCCGTTTGTTTCGAGGGGTCTTTCTCGTTCAATACATCTTTGTGAAGATTTTTCCATCCATGAATCCCCTCTTTTAAATATTCAATAAAACCTATTTCCATAAGAGTAGTGGAACCCCCATTAGCAATGCTGGAACCCTTAGGAATCATTTTTTTAATTCTTTCAAGTGCCTCTATTTTCGTATCAACTAGAATAACATTTACTCCCCTCATTTCTATGGAGCCAACGACCTCTTTAAGCTCTTTTTCACTCGGAATTCTCGCCCAATTATGTGACATCTCAATGATAATGAGTTTGATTAACTATTGTTTATAAATTTTATGACGCTTTAAAACTGACAAACCAAAACACTTTTATAGACTACTAATTAAAAGAAATAATGTCAAAAATAACAAATATTGAAACAGGAAAAAGTGAAAATGTTGATGAGGGAAAACTAATTACAAAAGCTGCTGAGAAAATTGGAGTTCCATTTGGATGTCAGGAGGGAGTTTGTGGAACATGTAGGATAGATGTAATGGAAGGAGAAGAGAATCTTTCTGAGCTAACGGAGCCAGAGATAAGTTTGGGAAGAGACAAAAGCCACAGATTGGCATGTCAGTGCAAGATAAAAGAAGGCGATATAAAAATAAAAATAAGCTAAATGACACTAAATTTTGAAAAAGATAAACTTGTAAGAGAATTAAAAAAAATAAAACCCAAAAGAGTTTTGATCCAATTGGCAGAAGGAATAAAACAGAATTCCATGGAGTTTGCTAAAATTTTTGAAGATTTAGGAATCGAAGTAATTTTCTCCGGAGAAACTTGCTGGGGGGCGTGTTCGCCTGCAATACAGGAAGCTCAAGCAGTAGGAGCTGACTTGATTGTCCATTTTGGTCATGCAGAATTCATGAAAATTGATTTTCCAATTTTATACATTGAAATAAAAGATGAATTGGACCTTAAACCATTGTTGAATAAATCATTGGACAAGCTAAAAAAATACAAAAAAATAGGATTCTCGTATTCGGTCCAGCACCATCATGATGTTGAAAAGATAGAAGAATTCTATAAACGCAATGGAAAGGAATTTATCCTTTCAAAGAAATTAGGACATGTTGCATATGAAGGGCATATAGTGGGATGCCAATATGCAGGATTAAAAGCAATTGAACCTGAAGTAGACTGTTTTGTAATTTTGGGAAACCAATTTCATGCGATGGGAGCAGTCTTATCAGTGGATAAGCCAGTAGTATTACTTGATGTTTACAACAACGATGTAAGAGAATTATCTGGATTAAGAAATAAAATCCTAAAGCAAAGAATAATTTCAATAGAAAAATTCAAGGAGGCAAAAAATATTGGGATTATTATAGAAATAAAGCCGGGTCAGAAATTTGGATCTCCAGATTATCTAGTAGAAAAAATAAAAGAACAAGGAAAGAATGCAATAATTATTACAATGAATGAACTTTCTCCAGATAAAATACTCAATTTTTACTATATAGATGCATTTATTGTACTGGCATGTCCTAGAATCTCAATAGATGATTTTGCAAAGTATCCAAGAACAATTATTACATTCAAAGAAGCTCTGGTTGCACTTGGCATAAAATCCTGGGAAGAAATGCTAAAAATAGGATTAGTATAAAAATATAGGTATTTCGAGGCAGGATTAAGATTAATTTATTATTAATCCGGTTCAATAAAGCTTTATAAATAATATTATCTAAAATTTTCACAGATAAGACCTTTCAAAAGAAAGGCAGAGAACTTTGGTTCTCTTTGTGAGCCTGTAGCTCAGCCTGGCTAGAGCACTGCTCTGATAAGGCAGGGGTCCAAGGTTCAAATCCTTGCAGGCTCATTTTTTATGTATTAATTCTGGAAGAGAGACAATAGTATATAAATAAAATAAATCGTAGGGGAATTATGGAAGCAAGAATAAAAGAGATACAGAGAAAGATCACGGAAAAAAATGAAAATAAAGGTGCAACGGAAGAAGAATTCTTATCAATATTAAAATTAATTGTCCCGGGAACAAATTTGAGATCAGCAATTGACGGAGCATTAAGAGTTGGCAAAGGAGCCTTAATTATTCTTGACAATGAAAATACTGCGGGATTGTATGATGGAGGATTCAGAATAAATACAAATTTCACGCCTCAGAAATTAATTGAACTTACGAAAATGGATGGAGCAATTGTATTAAGCAAAGATGCAAAAAAAATAAACTATGCAAATGTCCTTCTCACACCTGACAGCAAAATAAAAACGAATGAAACAGGAACCAGACATAAAGCGGCGGAGAGAACTGCAAAGCAGGCGGAAACTCTCGCAATTGCAATTTCAGAAAGAAAAAACGAGATCACCATTTATTACAAGGATATAAGGTACCATCTTATTCTTACTGACGAACTGTTGAGAAAAGCAAACGAGCATCTTCAGCTCCTTGAAAAACAAAGAGATTTATTTGATAATTATTCTGAAAAATTGATTAAGCTAGATTTGAAAAATTATTTTAATTTAAATCCTGCAATACAGGTCATTCAAAAGGGAAAATTGATTCAAAAAATTGCAGCAGACCTGAGGAGATACTCAATAGAACTGGGAAAAGAAGGAACACTTCTAAGGATAAGACTTAAAGAGATATTGTCTGGAATTGAAAAAGAAACAGATCTGATAATAAAAGACTATGCAAAATTAGATATAGATCAGACTAAGCTTATCATAAATGCTTTGAGTTACGAAGAAATCTTGGATGAGGATGTGATATGCCAAGTCTTAGGTTATGCAAATCCAAATGAAAATGGTTCAATATTGGGATGGCACATCTTGATGAAAACATCTCTATCAGAATCTGAAGTCGACCTTGTCGTAAAAAAGGCCGAAAGTTGGAAAAAGGTTATGAATGCTGATGAACAATTCTTCTACGACGTATTAGGCGAAGAAAAATCAAGAGCCTTAAGGGAAGATTTGAGAAAGATGAAGATTAGTTTCAACCTTTAATTTTCACGAGCATCAAGTTCGAGAATAAGTTTGCCCTTTGAAAGTTTATAGTTTATTATAGGAAAATTAGGAATAGTCTTCAGATAAGATTTATTTTCTGAAACAGCTTTCAACTCTCTACTTTTTTCCAAGTTCAATAAAGATATATCTTTTATGGATTTTACCCCCGGAAGTGAAATTTCATAGATAATCTTATTTGAAAGCCTTCTAATATTAGTTTCAGGCTGCTCTCGTGGAAGAGAAGAGAATTTTTTTAATTTATCCGCCGGCAAGGCATTAACAAACTTATTTTTCACATCTTTTCTCTTGCTGTTATTTGACTTATTAGTAGGAAGAGGATTCATTTTAATAACAGGAGAGTTTCCACCAAAAGAAGAGATACTAATGTTGATGTTGCCCCTCTCTTCGGGTCTTTTATTTTCAGGAGCACGACTCTCCTGACCTTGCTTCTCGATATCCCTTAGCTGTTTTTCTAAATTTCTAAAAAGAGAGTTAAAAATCATATTGAACCCCAAAGGAGACCCAAAATTATTAAGAGAGGACTCAAAATCATTCCGTCCGAGCATTCCAAAATTCTCCTCTTTTTTGTCAAGAGCATTTCCGCAGTAAGGGCAGAAGCTGTATTTATCCCTTGAAGTATTACCACATCTCCTACAGACCTTTTTCTTAAACATATTATGAAAAACAAGACCGGATTTAAAAACTTTATTTATTTCTTAAAATATCTCTTGAGAGACTTAATCTCATGAAATTCGCCTAAAATTGCTGGCCTGAACTGCTTGAATATGGTATTTCCTATACCTTTTTTCTTCACTCTTTGAACCTCTTCAATCTTAGGCAGGAACAGCAACACAAAGATTATTCCAGTAATACCACTCAGCAAGAATATTGCAAATATTGGCTTTACTAACTGTATATTCAAAAATTGAATTAAAAATGCTCCAATACCTGCACCGATGAATATTCCTATTCCATTTAACATATTGAAATAAGAAACGGCTAGTCCTCTCTTTTCAGCTCGGACATTATCATAAATAAAGTCATTTGAAGCTATATTAAACCCTGCCGATACAACCCCACTTATTAAAACGGGGACAAAGACAAGGTAAACTGGCGAGGGAGAAAAAACCCATAATATTGTGGTTATAGGAGTAATAATTGCAGTGATATATAACACAATATAATTTCCGTACTTATCTGAAATCTTTCCCCAGAATTCCATAACAACTAGGGAAAATACTGTTCCCGCAAGGATGATTATTATGTAAGTGAAATAATTAAAATTTAAGTCTCTCAGCATATAAATAACAAACAAAGGAGAAGCTATTGCAATGGAAAGATTAAATAATGCATTGAAAAAAGTAAATCTACCGAAATTAGTCTTTCGTGCTTTTGCCAAAAAATTGAAAAAAGAAAAATAATATCCATCTTCAAGCTCCAGTTTCGGCTCATATTGTTTCTTGTAGAATTCCCAAGAAATAATCCTGCACAAAATTGCAAGTCCAAATAGTATTGCAAATCCAAGCATAACCAGATTCATTCTTTTGAAATAATCAAGCAAAATCGATGCAGCAAGAGCAAGTACTACAGAGACAATGCCTAGAAGAAGATTTCTTTTTGAGAGCCATCTCCCCCTATATCTTTCATTTATTATATCTCCCGTCCAGGAAAACCATGCAGGGTTTCCCACGTTTGAAGCTATAACATAAAATGAAAAGAAAAGCAGCAGAAGTACTGGAAGAATACTAGTTATAATTCCGCTCCAATATAAAATTGCAACCGCAAGAATCGGAATCCAGGATAAAAATTCTGCAAAAACTGAATTAAGAACTATTTTCTTCCTTGAAGACTTTTCAATAAGCCTAGATCCGAATATCTGGCTTAAAGGACCAAGAATACCAGAGACTGCAGTAAACAATACTATCAGAGAATTGCTTGCATTAATAGCTATTGCAAACGGAGATACAAAATAATCTCCAAAAGAACTCTTCGCAGATGAAAAAATTCCGGCCTTAATGCTATTTATTCTAGATTTATACTTCAACTGCTTTATTCTAGGACTATCCTTTTGCTCCACCATCTCTTTCTATAAAATAGCCTCGCCAGGATTCGAACCTGGGTCACAAGCTCCAGAGGCTTGTATACTTGACCACTGTACTACGAGGCTATTACAAAAGTTAGATGAAAGGGGTATAAAAAACTAATTAAAGATGCCCCTGCCGAGATTTGAACTCGGGTCACGGCCGTTCTCCAAGCTCTAAATGAGCTCAAAGCAGTTGCATTGAGATGCTAGATTTCAACCTTTCGACAAGGCAAAATCACTGTTGAGAGGGCCGCATTCTTGGCCTCTAAACTACGGGGGCACTAATACTTTAACAATAAGTTGATTTAAAAGAATTTTGTTTAAGAATAAATCCTAAAACTTAACCTTAACTGGTTCCTTTTCTGCATCAGTTATTTGTAAGTACTCTTTCTCTTTTCTTCCATAGATATTTGCGAAGAAATTTCCAGGGAAAGTCTTGCAGATATTGTTATAAGACAAGATGCTATCGTTATAAAACTGCCTTGCATATGCAATTCTATCTTCTGTAGTTGACAGCTCCCTCTGCAACTCTAGGAAATTCTCATTAGCTTTAAGAGTAGGATAATTTTCCGCGATTGCAAATAATCTCCCAAGACTATTTTGCAAAACTCCATTTGCTTTCACTTTCCCAACAATATCTTTCGCAGAAACCAATTCTTCTCTAGCCTTGGTAACTTCAGTCATAATCGACTTCTCATGCTTCGCATAACCCTTAACGGTCTCAATTAAATTAGGAATCAAGTCCACTCTTCTCTTCAATTGAACATCAATCTGAGAGAGAGAATTATCTATTCTATTAGACAAAACAGCCAACCTGTTAAAATAATAAAAGAATATCAGAGCAATAACCACCACAACTACTAAGATAATAATTCCTATAGACATAGATAAATTAAAGAAATTTAATTTATAAATCTTAGGGTCTCGAAGTCCACAAAAGTACTAACCTTACTTACAAGTCCCATACCAAGTAGTCTGCTTACTGCAACAGGTAGCTGCTCCACCACTAAACCAAGCAAGATATCCTGTTGGCTCACAGATACATTTTCCTGCAGAGCAAAGTTTCCCACTAGAACAAGATCCACAAGACAGCGTTCCTCCACAACCATTACTTACACTGCCACAAGTATCATTTAACTGTAAACAGGTTTTAGGAGCACAAGGTAAAGCACCAGTACCATAACACTTACCAGAAGAACAAACTTGATTCCATTACAAGTTCCACAGGATAATGTTCCATTGCAACCATTACTTACACTGCCACAAGTATCATTTAACTGTAAACAGGTTTTAGGAGCACAAGGTAAAGCACCAGTACCATAACACTTACCAGAAGAACAAACTTGATTCCATTACAAGTCCCACAGGATAATGTTCCATTGCAACCATTACTTACACTGCCACAAGTATCATTTAACTGTAAACAGGTTTTAGGAGCACAAGGTAAAGCACCAGTACCATAACACTTACCAGAAGAACAAACTTGAGTTCCATTACAAGTCCCACAGGATAATGTTCCATTGCAACCATTACTTACACTGCCACAAGTATCATTTAACTGTAAACAGGTTTTAGGAGCACATACACATTTATTAGAAGTACAAACTGATCCACTAGAACAAGATCCACAAGACAGCGTTCCTCCACAACCATTACTTACACTGCCACAAGTATCATTTAACTGTAAACAGGTTTTAGGAGCACAAGGTAAAGCACCAGTACCATAACACTTACCAGAAGAACAAACTTGAGTTCCATTACAAGTCCCACAGGATAATGTTCCATTGCAACCATTACTTACACTGCCACAAGTATCATTTAACTGTAAACAGGTTTTAGGAGCACAAGAAGGATTAGCTGAGGAGATTATTTGTGCCCAAGAATTTGATGATCCTACACTTCCACCATAAGATAGGTTATACAAAATCCCATTAATCACCATGGACGTGCTTCCCGGACTAGTCGGAATGTTTGTTTTATATGTTGTCCCACTCATAACGTTATTATACTCAACATAATCATTGAAATACCCCGTTGTCCTATATGTTGATAAGTTCGTACTACTGTTGTAAACCTCAACCAATTGTAACAAAATTGCATTATATTCCAGAGGATTAGGATTTGTCAATAGAAGATAATTACCCGTACTAAGGTTGGAACTTAAAGATGCGAGCGTTAAATTACCAGTTCCATTTAACTTATTTATTTGTGCCCAAGAATTTGATGATCCTACACTTCCACCATAAGATAGGTTATACAAAATCCCATTAATCACCATGGACGTGCTTCCCGGACTAGTCGGAATGTTTGTTTTATATGTTGTCCCACTCATAACGTTATTATACTCAACATAATCATTGAAATACCCCGTTGTCCTATATGTTGATGAGTTCGTACTACTGTTGTAAACCTCAACCAATTGTAACAAAGTCACATTAGGACTTGTCAGTAAAACATAGTTATTGAGAGAGGTATTCCCATTGGCAGTTGGGCTAGATACAACATACCCTGTGAAAAATGTTTTAAAAAATAAAAACAGCATAACCAAAGTCACACCCAAGGCTAAATAATAAAAAATGTTACTTTTACTTCTATCCCTCTTCTTCATTGCAAGACCAATATTAGAATCTTTATAAATATTATTACTACAAAAAATTTATTAAGATTAATTTTCTTGCTAGGATATGAAGAAAAATGAGAGTGAAGAAAAAGGCTATATTAGGTGGTTCTCAGAGATAAACAAGAATCTGGTTCCCATTGTCGGAGGAAAGGGAGCAAACCTAGGGGAAATCTATAATCTTGGAGTCCCAGTTCCGCCGGGATTTGTTATCACAACACTAGCCTACCGGCATTTTATAGAAGAATCAAAAGTTGACGATAAAATAAAGAAGTTGCTTTCTGGAATTAATTATGAAAACACAGATCAACTTGAAGAAAGGACAAAACAGATTAGAGAGATTATTGTTAATACAAAGATTCCCAACGATTTAAAGGAAGAAGTTTTAGAATCTTATGAAAATCTCAATGCTGAAGAAAAAGATTTGGAAAAAGGGGCATTAAAGGTTCTTGATAAGAAATCCCCTATTTATGTCGCAGTTCGTTCAAGTGCAACAACAGAAGATTTGGCGGATGCAAGTTTCGCGGGACAGCAGGATTCTTTCATAAATGTTAGAGGAAATGAAGAGCTTCTTGAAAACGTAAAAAAATGCTTTGCCTCCCTATATACAGCAAGAGCAACATATTACAGACACAAAAAAGGGTATGAAAAAGGGCCAAAGCTTGCAGCGGTGGTCCAAAGAATGATTAATTCAGATAAATCCGGAGTTATGTTCTCCGAGAATCCTGCCTTTAAAGATAATAACATAATAATTGAGGCTGTATTTGGGCTGGGAGAGGGAATAGTCTCCGGGACAATAACTCCAGACAAATATGCTATATCAAGAAAAGATTTCAAAATTGTCAGCGAGTATATCGCAGATAAAAAAATTGCAATAATAAGAGGAGACAAAAAGAGGGAAGAAACAGTTGCCTTGCCTGATAAAAAATCTAAATCAAAAGTATTAAGCAATTTTGAAATCCAAAAACTTGCAGAGTTTGGAATGAAACTTGAAAGGCATTATAACCATCCACAAGATATTGAATTTGCAATTGAGGGAGAAGGAATTTTCTTAGTCCAAACCAGAGCAATAACAACACTAAACTCAAGACTCGAAAAAACAGGAGCAAATCTTAAGGGAGAAATAATTTTAAGTGGAATGGCAGCATCTCCAGGAATTGCAGTGGGAAATGTAAGAATAGTAAAAAATCTAAAAGAGCTTGATAAAGTGAAAGTCGGGGATATACTTGTTACAAAAATGACAAATCCAGATATGGTTATGACGATGCAGAAGTCTGCGGGAATTATAACAGATGAAGGGGGGATGACAAGTCATGCTGCAATTGTGTCCCGTGAAATGGGAATACCTGCAGTTGTGGGCACAGGAAGCGCAACTACAAAACTGAAAGATGGAGAAACGGTGACCGTCGATGGAGCAAACGGAAAAATTTACAAAGGTAAAGTTGCAGAAAGCCAACAAAAGGAAATAAAAAAAGTTGAAGCAAAAACAAAGACGGAATTAAAGCTTATTGTGGATCTGCCAAGCTTTGCAGAAAGGGCATCAAAAACAGGCCTAAATTCAATCGGACTCACAAGAATAGAAGGAATAATTGCAGAATCAGGAAAACATCCAAATTATTTCCTAGAACATGGAGAGATAAAGGAGTATGAGGATATTGTCTATAAGGGAATTTCCAAAATCGCAGAATATTTTGATCACATCTGGGTAAGAACTTCAGATATAAGGAGCGACGAGTTTGGAGACTTAAAAGGCGCCCCAAAAAGAGAAGTGAATCCTATGCTGGGAATGCATGGAATAAGATTTGGACTAAAGCATCCAGAGATACTAAAAGCTGAATTGAAAGCATTGAAGAGAGTTGCTGAAAAAGGTAAAAAGATAGGAGTTTTATCTCCACAAATAATCTCTGTCAATGACGTCAAGGGAATCAAAAAAATGCTTGAAGAAATTAATTTTAAGAAGGCGGAACTAGGAGTGATGGTAGAAACTCCTGCGGCAGTCCAGATAATAAAGGACTTGTGCGAAGAGAAGATACACTTTATTTCCTTCGGTTCGAACGATTTGACACAATACACCCTTGCAATTGATAGAGGTAACGAAGAAGTTCAAGAATTTTATAATGAAATGGATCCCTCAGTCCTACGTCAATTAGAATATGTAATAAGGATTTGTAAAAAAGAGGGAGTACTGACAAGTATTTGCGGTCAAGCAGGAAGCAAAAGAGAAATGGTAAAGTTCTTGGTTGAAAAAGGAATTGACAGTATAAGCTTAAATGCGGATGCCGCAGCAGATATCGCAGAATACATAAAAGAACTTGAATCAAAAAAATAATAAAAAGTATATGTGTCTTCGCTATGTTTATAAATAACTCAATATTCTAATGTAAATGGCAAAAAAAGAGATGAGGAAAGTTGTAGAATCAAAAGTCGCTCCCGAAAAAACCGAGAATGTCCAAAAAATCCTAATCGAAAACTTTGTGTCCCTTCAAGAGGTTATGGTAAATTTATCAGAACGACTTGATAATCTTACGGAACAAATTTCAAAATTACTCGGAATCTTTGAAGAGTCTGCAAAAGCATTTATGGAAAAAGATATAAAAATTATGGGAGGAGGAACAGACAAGGATGTTACAGACAAACTTAACCAGCTTCTTGACCAGAACAAGATAATTGCAAGAGGAATAACTCTGCTTCATGACTCAAATTCTCAAAACTCAAGGGAGGATCAGCCGCAGCAGCCTTCTCCTGAACAGTCAGCCCAAATGACGAATCCTGAAGTAGCAAACAAGTATCAAAAATCAATCTCTTCAAATTATCAAAATGCAAAAAGCTAAACCAGAAGACTTTTTAGACAAAAAACAAATCTTTCTTCTTCTCTTCCTTCGAGAGCTAGCAAACAATTCTGGAGGGCTGTTTCAACTGAAGAAGATATTAGAAGAGAGAAATCAACTTGTTGCAGAATTGCCAAAAGTAGAAATCAAAAATCAGGAAGCAAAAAAAGAGGCTCCCTTAATAAGATCCATACTTTCAGAAGCTCCGAAAAAGAATGGTGGAGAACTTTCTATTATAGAACCAGATGTTCGTATCAAAACAAACAGGAGAGAAATTTCGGAAGATAAAAGATTAGGATACCCTATTCTTAGAATTCCAGAACCAAGACTTCCTCCGGAACTGCAATATTTAAAACCCGTTCCAAGCAGCAAAGAAATTGACTTGGATAAATTAAATCCCATAATTAATGATCCACATATAAGAGAGGTAGAATGCGATGGCCCAAACAAGCCAATAATGGTTTCAGGAGATATGGGAAGAAGACCGACAGGAATAACTCTTATGAATAATGAGATTGAAGACGTTATAAACAGATTTTCAAGAGCGTCAAAAATACCGGTGGATTTTGGAGTGTACAGAGTAGTTGTAGGAAATTTAGTTTTCTCAGCAATAATATCAGAAATCGTTCCATCAAAATTCACAATAACAAAAATGCAGCCAAACAACACAACATCATCTAACCGTAGACCAATGTAGAAATATTAAGCTTTACTAGCACCATTGTTTGCCATAGCACTTTGGCAATATTGGGGAGTCATCAAAACTAATGTCTGATTCCCTATTGGAATCTGAACATATCCCCCCGTCTGGTTAAGCTCCGAAATAATTGAACCCATCAAAGAAGTAGCCCCGGTATTCTGTGCACTCACTAACTTATTCTGTCACTTACTATATAGCCACTGACCGCAGGTTTAACCACAAAAGAATAAATAACAAGCAAAGCCAAAACTACTATTACGGCAACTAAGACTTTTGTCACCCTCTTCGAATTGTTCTCAACAGCCCCTTCCTTCATATCCCCAAATAAATTTATAACCTATTTAAATATTTCTCTACTATGAAAGATAGGATAACAAAAGAGAAATTTGAAAGGTATCTTATCCTAACGACAAAAGCCTTAGAAGAGATAGAAAAGAATGTAGTAAAGGGAAAAAGTAAACAGGCAAAAGAAATAATAGAAATGGCTTCAAATTATTTATCTGATGCAAAATACTTTAAAGAAAAGGGAGACATTGTAAACTCTTTTGCAGCACTGAATTATGCACACGGGTGGATTGATTCCGGAGTCAGGCTGGGAATTTTTAATGTACATGACAACAAATTATTCACTGTCAAATAAATATAAAAACTTCATTCTTATTTTTATAACATGAAAAGAGAGGTAAAAGTAGTAAGTCTTGGCGGGAGCTTGATTGTTCCTGAAAAAATGGATATAAAATTCTTAAAAGAATTCAAAAGAGTAATTTACAAGAACAAATCAAAGTATAAATTCATAATTATATGTGGTGGAGGAACCACTGCAAGAAAATATATCTCTGCTTTATTGAGATTGAAGTTAAATGAAAAATTTCAGGATTTTGCAGGCATATCTGCAACAAGGATGAATGCTAGGTTTATGAGTTACATTTTTAATTTCAGTTTAGACACCGGAATTCCCCACACAATGAAAGATCTTGAAAAAAGAATAAAAAAACAAGACATTGTCTTTTGTGGATCTCTTGAATATAAACCACATGAAACATCTGACTCAACTGCGGCAGAAATTGCACAACACTTCAAAACTGATTTTATAAATCTTACAAATGTTTCCGGATTACATGACAAGAACCCATCCGAATACAAAGATGCCAAATTTATCCCAGAAATTTCATGGAGAGGATTATACAAAATGGCAACAGAGAAAGAATTCAAGCCAGGGCAACATTTTGTAATTGACCAGACTGCCTCAAAAATAATAATGCAAAATAAAATAATTACATACATACTGGGAAAAAACTTAGAACAATTTGACAGACTGCTGAACGGAAAAAAGTTTATCGGAACAATAATCAAAGAGTAATCTCAGGATTATCCAAAGTATCTGGTACTATTCTTATCTTCCTTTACTTCTTTATTATCCTTAAACCTATTAACAACAGAAGATAGATCTTTTTTTATTGACTGCCAGGACTCATAGACCTGGTTAATAAATTCTGCATCCTTTTTTTCATTGGAGTCTATATCCAACTTTATCAGTTCTATATTTATTTCTGATAATCTTGCATAAAGATCAGAAAGCTTTTTTTTATCAGAGGAGTCTAATGATTTTATAATCGAAAAGATGAACATCGGAACATTAACAGGATTAAGTATTGTCTCTATAAATCTTAAATAATTATAAATCCTATCTGCCATAAACCTTCTAATCTCTCTTGTCAAAACATCTGTCTCAATCTCAGAGATTTTCTCGGCATAAAAATCATGATTTAAAGAATCAAAATCTGGAAGATGATATTTGTTCTGCAATTCTTTATACCTTTTCTTCAATTCATCTAAACCAAGCTTGGTTTCTTTTGGCATTTTATTAGTCTATTATATAACTTTATAAAATTAATTAATAAGCCTCAGCAGTGTAAAAAACAATAGTTTATTTTTTGAGGCTTTTATTATACATTTAGTTTTAGTTCTCTAAATTCTCCTGTCTCTAGTGGCTGATAAGAGTAATAATCTTCAATTTTTTTATTAGTTATTGCAATTTCAAGACATAAAAGAAAATTCTTATGTCCACAAAGTAAGATATTCTTTTTCTTATAACTTTTCTTAAGATAAGAAAATAACTTTTTGGCCCTTTTATACATATCAAAAATAGACTCTCCTCCTTCAGGTTTCTGAAAGACTTTATCTAAATTTTTTTCTTCGCAGTATTTCTGAAAATCTCCCATTTTACTTCCGGTAAATTTCCCCAAATCCCTTTCAACTGTCAGCTTACTCGTAATAACCTTTGGTTTTGATTTTACTGATTCTAAAAAAGGTTTAATAGTATCCAGTGTTCTTTTTAATGGACTGACAATAACAACATCTATTGACAATCCTCTGAGTTTGGAAATTAATTCTTTAGCTTCCTTTTTGCCTTTCTCAGTTAATTCACTATCCATTTGAGAATCTGCTTTATCTTCTTTATTACTTTTAGATTCTACATGTCTTAATAGTATTAGATCCACAATGTAATCAATCTTTTATTACTTTAAAATTTTTAGCCTCAGCTGTGTACAAAACAAGAGTTTAGTTTTTGAGGCTTTATTGTAGATTTATTTTAAGAAAAAAATTACAATTCTCCACCATGATATTCTAATCTGTAAACTTCTTTCCCTTTAAAGAAAATTCTTTCAACTCCATTAAATCGAGCTATATCACCCTCGCTTTGATTTTTATATTCAAAATCGCCTTCCTCTAAATTAGCACCCCTAAATGGGCTATCTTTTGACACAAGGCTCATAGCTTTTCTTAAGAAGCCATACAAAGTAGCACTTCCTATTTTATTGTCTAAAACAAAACCATAATAATTCATAATCCAGACTGCTTTCCCTTTTTTCCAAACAACTTCTTCTCCACCAAAAGGTCTTGGATCTTTAGCATAATATCTATCTCGATATTCATAATCTTCTTCTTTATAAAAAAATTCTTCAAATCCATCATCTAATAATTTAGGTTTTTTACCACTTGCATATGTGCTCTTCTTTGCTTTTACTATAAAATCCCTTATGTTCATAGAAATATAAAATTTTAAGAGATTAAAGACTTTTCGGATACATTAAATTTAAAATTTTTAGCCTCAGCTGAGGATTGAACTCAGGACCTCAACATCTTTGGGTTTAGGCGAAAAGAGTAAAGTATTTTTCTCGCGTACCAATGTTGCGCTCTTACCAACTGAGCTACTGAGGCAAACTAGAAACTAGTTGGAAAAAGCATATTAAAAAGTTTTTGAAAGAATCAGAACTATCTCTTCTTCTTAAACAAGGTAATAAACAAGAAAACAAGGAACGTAATGAAGAAAGCAACACTAATAAATCCAAACGCAATCATAAATATTCCAAATAAATTTGAGAAAACTCCAGAAGGATCAGAGATAATTCCTCCCAAAAACAACTGATAAAGAACAAGAGAAACCAAGAAAAGCGCAATAAATATTATCAGATTATTCACTACTATTCTTAAATTACTAGGCTTACCAGACGAAACTGATGCACGCCTCGAATTCCTTCCTGCACGTCTTGAACGAGAGACCGTAGTCCTCCTCGAAGAAACCTTTCTACCTCTTTTCCTAGCCATTACAATATATATAATCTAGTAGTATTTAAATCTTACGACCAATTTCTGCATAAAATTAATTTTACGACAAAAATAAAAAAATATAATAGTCGGAAATTTTTGTATCAACTTAAATTTGAGACATTAATAACTGAAATATTAGAAAGAGTAGAATTGCTCGCACCCCAATTCATACTAATTGCATTTGTTGTTAAAGTTTTAAAATTTCCAAATACAGAAACTAACCAAGAATAGTAAAGTGTACCCGCACTTTTTATACTATCCCAAGAAGATAAATTCAGACTCTGACCCTTCAAAACAAAAGTAAAACTAAAATAAGTAAACAACAACAAAACTACTATTAGAATAGCAACAAATCTATGCTTAAAGGATACCCCTTTTCTTTTCATTTCAATAAAAATCCAAATAATAGCAATTACTACAATAACCCCGATAAGAGTTATACTCAAATCCATTTTTAGAAGAATTCAAGGAACTATAAAAATATTTCGGGAAATGTCTTTCCAAGTTAGTTAAATTTTTATACATGCTCCTCTAAAATTATAGATGAAAAAATTTTATGTAACTACACCGATCTATTATCCAAATGATATACCCCACATTGGTCATGCTTATACTACCATAGCTGCAGATATTTTAGCTAGATGGAATAAGCTTCTTGGGAATGATGTCTTCTTCCTTACAGGAACAGATGAACATGGAAAAAAGATTCAAGAAGCTGCAGAGAAAAAAGACCAGACGCCAAAAGATTTCGTTGATGAACTAATTCCAAAATTCAAAGACGCCTGGAAAAAATTAAATTTGGATTATGATTATTTTATCAGAACAACAGACAAAGAACATGAAAAAGTTGTAAAAGAAGTATTACAAAAAGTATATGATAGGGGGGATATCTATCTTGGAGAATACGAAGGATATTATTGCACTGCATGTGAAGCCTATTATACCGAAAAAGACTTAGTAAACGGATGCTGCCCTATTCACAAAAAACCGGTGGAACTATTAAAAGAAAAGAGCTATTTTTTTAGGCTTTCAAAATATCAAAAAAAGCTACTAGATCTATACAAAAGGAATCCTGAATTTATCTCCCCATCTTATAGGGGGAAAGAAGTAATAAACAGAATAAAAGAGGGATTAAAAGATCTAAGCATCTCTAGAACATCTTTCGATTGGGGAATCAAATTACCTTTTGATAATAAACATATAGCTTATGTCTGGTTTGATGCTTTGCTTAATTATTATTCTGCAACAAGAATAAAAGGAAGAGAGAAATTTTGGCCTGCCGACATTCACTTAATAGGAAAAGACATAATCTGGTTTCATACCGTTTATTGGCCTGCAATGTTAATGTCTGCAGGAATTGAACTGCCAAGAAAAGTTTTTGCACATGGCTGGTGGACTTTTAACAAGGAAAAAATTTCAAAATCGGCAGGAAAAGTAATTAACGTAGATCAGCTAATTTCAATTGCGGGCGTTGACTCTGCAAGATATTTCTTATTTAGAAATACTGTTTTTGGAGAAGATGGAGACTTCTCTGAAAAAGACCTTATTATAAGGCATAATAATGAGTTGGCAGACAAACTGGGTAATCTTGTTCGTAGAATTGCAGGTCTGGCTGAAAAATATGAGATAAAAAAAACGGAAAATAAATTAATCAAGGAGTTAAAAATAAGTGAAATAAAAAAGAAAATGGAAACTCTTGAATTTGACAAAGCACTAAATTTAATTTTCGAGTTTATTGACAAATGCAATGAATATATACAAAATGAAAAACCATGGGAAACAAAAGATACAAAGGTCCTTTACGAAGTTGCAGATTCTATAAAAGCCATTGCAATTCTGTTATGGCCATTTATTCCTTCAACTTCTGAAAAGATTGCACAACAGTTTAATTTTAAGATAAAGAATGGAAGTCTAAAAGAAATCATGGAACCTCTCAAAGTAGGAAAAATTAAAAAAGGAGAAATATTATTTAACAAGATAGAAAATGACTGAAGGAATTATTAACTTTGAGGACTGGGCAAAACTTGATTTAAGGGTTGGGCAGATAAAAAAAATAGAAGATATAGAAGGTGCAGATAAGCTTTACAAACTGGAAATTGATCTTGGAAAAGAGATTGGAAAAAGGACGGTTTGTGCGGGGATAAACCCTTATTACAAGAAAGAAGATCTAAAAAATAAAAAAATAATCTTATTTGTGAACCTTGCTCCAAGAAAACTGAAAGGTATTGAAAGTCAGGGAATGATTCTTGCCGCGGTAACAAAAGATGAAAAGAGTGTGGTTCTTCTTTCGCCAGAAAAAGATATTGAAATTGGCAGCAAAATAAGATAAATATCTCATTTAGGTGCTAAATCAATATAAACTTCTTTTTGGTTGATTTCTTATGAAAAAAACAGTTTTCAAAGGTAAGACTAGTACTTTTAGCAGTTTAGATTTTGAAGGATTAATGAAACAAATGAGCGCTGAGAAATTAGCAGAGGAAGATTTTCCTCCTTTCAGTCTTGATGAAGAAGGAACAGCATCATATACTCTCTATTATCTGCCTGGAGACAAGGTTATTGTTGAGTATTATGAATATTCCCTTCCTTATTCTAACTCTGAAATAAGTCTGCTCGGCTCATCAGAAGGAATTAAAGGTGTTGAAAAGAAAGTATCTGAAAAAATTGCAAAGACATCAGCTCTAACAAATAGTCACTAATTAATCTTTAAATTTAAAGCATCTTCTTTTTCTTCTTAAATAATCTTTTGAAAATATTTTCTTTATCTTTTCTGGAGTCATAATCTATATTCAAAATTCTTGCTGCAATTTCTTTGTAAGCCCGTGCAGGTTTGCTCCCAGGATGTGTGTGAACAACAGCATCTTTCAAATTCAACGACTCCTTTATTGACATGTCTTCAGGAATCATCCCGAGTATAGGTATCTCAAGCATTTCTTTAACAGTATCTGGTCTCATTTCTATTTTATCCTTTCTAACTCTAGTAACAATTGCTCCCATCACAGGGATCTTCATCTGCTCCGCAAGCTTCACCGCCTTTAATGCATCCGTAATTGCCGCAATTTCAGGGTTTGTAACAATAATCAGTTCATCAGCCATGCCTATAACTGAAACAGCCTCATGACCCAATCCTGCAGAACTATCAACAATTATGTAATCAGAAATCCTTTTGAAATCTTCTTTGAAATCTTTTAATCTTTCTGGTTTTATCTTCCCCAACTCTCTAATGGAAAGGGAGGAAGGCATAATTTTCATTCCAGACTCATGCTCATAAACTGCTTCATAAGGCTCTGCCTTTTTTAGAAGAACATGATTAAGATTTATTGGAACCTCAGGAGAATTAAGATAAATCCCAACATTGGGCGTTGAAAGATTTGCGTCAATGATAAGAACATCTTTCCCAAAATGATTAATCGCAGCACCAAGATTTATAGCACTTGTAGTTTTTCCAACACCACCTTTACCGGAAGTTATGACGATGAGTCTTTTCATTTTTGCCTCTAAAGAGGATTAACAGTATTTATGTAAAGAAGTTATCTCTACTTAGATAAAAATTGTTTAGTTGTACTTATAAACCTTTCCAGCATACTTGCATAAATCTTCAACTTTTCCAGATTTATGTCAACATCCTCTCCGCGGTAGCTAATCCTCAAAGTCACATTTTTTCTGAATTCACCAATCCTGTCCTTTCTCAAATCTTCAAGCTTTCTAAGCATTTCATAGAAGTCTATAACTTCAAGAAAATCCTTATCCTTTTTGAAAAGCTTCTTCACCTCTTCCGTTTTCCCCAGTGGACTTGCAGAAATTATAGAAATCTTTTTTTTAGATTTAGCATGCTTTAAAATTTCTTCAATGCTAGTTTCAATCATCCTTCTCCATCTTAAAAGCAAATTAACAATTACATCGCATGTCTTTGTGTACTTAAGACTAACATAAAGTAGATGATCTGCCCTAATCTTTTCCTCAATTATCTCTTCCATTCGTTTTTGTAGAGGCTTTGAACCCTGGTTCCTTTCTCTCTTCAGAGTTCCGAACCAGTTGAGGTCCTTCTTCTCTCAGAAGTGCGAAACATTTGGATTTTGCCAAATAGAACTATATTTTATCAAGCAAATGGTATTTTTATATTTTTCCTATTATACACTATTATATAATAATAAAAAAATAGGATTTTATCCAGATAGTTTTAGAATTGCATCTGCCAAATCATTGGTTTCCTCGAGGGCATCCTCAGCTTCTTTTCTGCTACATCCCGTCTTTTCCATAACTGTACTGATATCTTCATCTGAGAATCCACTTCCCTCAACTTCTTCAACATCTCCAATAATCTGAAAACTTTCTTGTCCCTGCATTTTAATCTTTGTAACGGAGGGGTTATTGATAATTATCTTACCATCATCCTTTTCAATCACAACCCTTAGAGCTTCAACTTCCTCCTGAGAAACTCCCATCTGTTTCATGACTGCTTGCATTTTCTTGGGATCAATATTTGGGAACATAGTTTTTTATCATGCAGGGAGTTAAAAAATCTTTTGATTATCAGAAAATTTACTTGACCACAAATCCCAAAACAACTCTAAAGGCAACAAGTAGTATCAAGAAAAAAACAACATGAATCGGCTTAAGATTAATCAGACTGGAATACTCCTCCTTGAACCTTACAAGTCCACCATATCCAGATGGAAGGTTTATACTGTCATCTGCCATAGCTAAAATAGTATAATTATATTTTAAATATCTATGGGAGAGTATAAATAACCTCAGAAAAACCTTTAAATAACTTTTATCTTGTTAAGCAATGGTTGATTTGGATTTTAAAAGAATTGAAGAAAAATGGAGAAAGTTTTGGGAAGAGGAGAAAATTTACAAATTTAACCCAGAGACTAAAAAAGAAATCTATTCAATAGATACCCCTCCCCCTACAGTATCTGGAAAGATGCATATCGGTCACGCATTTTCTTATTCTCAGCTTGATCTTGTTGCAAGATACAAGAGAATGAAAGGATACGAAGTCTTTCTTCCATTTGGAACAGATGATAACGGTCTTCCAACAGAAAGGTTAGTTGAAAAGGAGAAAAAGGTGAGATCAAAAGACATGAAAAGAACAGATTTCATAAAATTATGTCTAGAATTTCTAAAAAACGAACAGCCCAAATTTATACAAGATTGGAAAAATTTAGGTATAAGTTGTGATTGGAGTCTGTTATACTCCACCATAAGCGAAGAATCAAGAAAAATCTCGCAATGGTCTTTTATAGATTTGTACAAAAAGAAAAGGGTCTACAGGAAAGACGCTCCTGCAATGTGGTGCCCAGAATGTCAGACCGGAGTCGCGCAAGTTGAAATAAAAGATAAAGAGATAGATTCCTATTTTAATGATATTGTTTTCAAAGTTGATAAAAACGATTTGATAATATCTACAACTCGTCCTGAATTACTTCCTGCATGTGTAGCGGTTTTCTATAATCCTGAAGATAAAAGATATAAAAAATACAAAGGGAAAAATGCGAAAGTTCCTCTTTTTAATTTCGAAGTTCCCATAATGGAAGACAAAAGAGCAGACCCAAGCAAAGGAACAGGAATTGTCATGTGCTGCACCTTTGGAGATCAAACGGATATGGAATGGCAAAAAGCATACAATCTTCCAATAAAAACTGCAATAAATGAGAAGGGGAATATGACAGATATTGCAGGGAAGTATAAAGATTTGCCAATCAAAGAGATGAGGAAAAAAATCATTGAAGACCTAAAAAAATCTGCTCTTCTGATTTCGCAAAAACCAATAAAGCATATAGTAAATGTCCATGAAAGATGTGGAACAGAAATAGAAATAATAAAAAGTAGACAGTGGTTTGTAAAGTATCTTGACTTGAAAGGAGATATGCTAAAATGGGGGGAAGAATTGAACTGGCACCCAGAGTTTATGAAACATAGATATGATAATTGGGTCAAGGGACTACAATGGGACTGGTTGATCTCAAATCAGAGATATTTCGGAGTTCCCTTCCCAGTATGGTATTGCAACAAATGTGGAGAGGTAATACTTGCAGATGAAAAGCAACTTCCAGTGGATCCTCTAGCAGAATCTCCAAAACATTGCCCAAAGTGTAAATCATCAGACATTACCCCCGAAAAGGATATCTTGAACACCTGGTTTACTTCATCAATGAGCCCAGAACTCGCAATAAGTTCAATAAAAGATGAGAATGCCAAAAAGAAATTATTTCCAATGAGCCTCAGACCTCAAGCACATGATATCATAACTTTCTGGTTGTTTAACACCGTTATAAAATCCCAATTGCATTTTGGAAAAAACCCCTGGAAAGATGTTGCTATCTCCGGCTTCGTAACCTTAAAGGGAGAGAAAATGTCAAAGTCAAAAGGGAATACTGTTTCTCCACAAATAATTCTTGAGCAATATGGAGCAGACGCACTAAGATATTGGGCATCATCTTCAAAATTAGGAGAAGACTTTGATTACAATGAAAAGGATGTAACAACTGGGAAAAAATTTATTACAAAGCTGCTAAATGCATCCAATTTTGTATTTATGAACTTAAAAAATTATAGGCCTAAATCAGTAAAACTATTTGAAACAGATAGAATATTTTTATCAACATTAAACAAACTAATAAAAGATTCCATAGAAAATTTTGACAACTACGAATACCACCGGGTTAAATCAGATCTGGATCATTTTTTTTGGAAGGTTTTCTGCGATAATTATCTAGAAATCATTAAAAAAAGAATATACAACGGGGATGATAAGGAAAAAGAATCTGCTTACTTTACGCTATATACTATATTGCTATCAATCCTAAAAATGTTCTCTCCAATTACCCCCTTTATAACCGAAGAAATATACCAAGAGCATTTCAGAAGCAATGAAAAAGAAAAAAGCATACACATCTCAAAATGGCCGGAAGAGCTAAACATCAAACAGAAGAAAGATGACGAAGAGAAGCTTGACTTAATCTTGGATCTAATTTCCAATGTAAGACAGGAAAAAACAAAGTCAAATAAGCCCATGAATTCTGAGATAAGATTAACAATAGAATCCACAAAGTTAAAAGCTGTGAAAGACCTGATTGAAGATATAAAAGGAGTCACAAATTCTAGAGAGATAAAGGAAGGAAAATTCAAAGTTGAATTTATTTGATAACTCACGTTTATAAATCTCTTTTATATCTTTTTTACATGGCAGCAACAAAAGCAGAAGTAGCAGAGCTGGTTGAAGAACTTGAAAGATATAAAGGAAAACATACCGAATTTATTACAGTATATATCCCCGCAGGATATGATTCAAACACAACTCAAAAGCAGATTGAAGCAGAAAAAGCTACTGCAAAAAATATTAAATCAACAACAACAAGAAAAAATGTTATTGATGCACTTGAGAAAATAGTAAGAGAACTAAAGAATCAAAAAAGAGCCCCTGAAAATGGACTGGCTTTATTCTGTGGTAATGTTTCTGATGTAGAGGGGGAACAAGATTTGCGATTCTGGGTAATAGAACCTCCTCATCCTCTTAATACTCGATTGTATAGGTGTGATAAGGACTTTGTTCTTGACCCTCTCAAACAAATGCTTGAGGTTGAAGAAGTTTTTGGTTTGCTAGTTATGGATAGAAAAGAGGCAACAATAGGCCTTTTAGAGGGAAAACTAATTCAGGTTCTCCAAAAAATGACTTCAGGTGTTCCAAGCCAAATCCGTGCAGGAGGTCAAAGTGCATTAAGATTTCATAGAATAACAGAAGGTCTGACAAAAGAGTTCTATAAAAGAGTAGCAGAAGAAATGAAAAAGATTTTCTTTGATATGCCAAAACTCAAAGGAATAATTGTCGGGGGACCCGTGCCAACAAAAGATGAATTCCTTGAAGGGGAATATATGACAGATCAGCTAAAGAAGAAAGTAATAGGAAGAATAGATATCGGAGATACATCCGAATCTGGACTAAATGAATTAGTGGAAAAATCTGGGGATTTGCTTGCACAACAAGAAATCACCAAGGAAAAGGATGCTGTAAAAGATTATTTTGCTGCCTTGAAGGAATCCTCCCATGGAAAATCAACAATAGGATATCCGGACACAAAAAAGGCACTTGAGTATGGGGCGGTTCAAAAGGTTTATGTCTCGGTAAAAACAGATAAAGAAATCCAAAAAGAACTAAAAGAAATGGCCGAGAATACAGGCGCAGAAGTAATAACAATTTCAATGGATACAGTTGAAGGGCAACAATTCTTTAATCTTGGGGGAGTTGGCGCAATTTTAAGATACAAGATATGAAACTAAAACCTTTAAAATGGAAATTGTCTTTTCCTAAGGATGAATATTACAAGCAAAACCGCCGATGAAATAGACGAGGCACGAGAAAAGGAATATGTGAAAAAAGTTGAAGCAATATTCTTTATCTCTGGAAGATTTCTATCAATGCAGGAGCTAATCTCATTTTCAGATCTAAATCCCATAATAATAAGAGAAATAATAGAAAAACTAAAAGAAAGGTACAATAAGGAAGATTCTGCAATTGAAATAGTAGAGAGAGAAGGTTCTTGGAAAATGGACATAAGAAAAGAATTCTCAGATACTGTAAATAGGCTGGCAACAGGAAGCTCGGAATTTTCAAAAGCTGAGCGTGAAACCTTAGCAATAATTGCATATAAACAACCAATAAAACAATCGATAATAATAAAAATAAGGGGAAACAAAGCTTATGACCATATAAAGAAGTTTATTGAGATTGGATTAGTCAGAAAAAAGAAAGTAGGACATACAAATGAACTTTCTTTGTCTGAAGAATTCTACGATTATTTCAACGTATCAGATCCTAAAGATTTTCTTAAGGAAGAGGGATAATGGATATTTATTACATTCTAGTCTACATAATCACATACATCGGTTTGTTTGCAACTTTCTTTTACTTGCTAAACTTAAGACATTACAAAAAAGGGAACATTCCTCAAGAAGCAGAGGATAAAACGGTGAGCATCTTGATTCCTGCTTATAATGAAGCTGAAAGTATAGGAAAGACTATAGAGTCTGCACTAGCACTTGATTACCCAAAAGAAAAACTAGAGATAATAGTTATTGATGATGGAAGCAAGGATGATACCTTCAAATTAGCAAAAAAATACAAATCAAACAAATGGCCTAAAGTAAGAATTTTTTCAAAAAGCAATGGGGGCAAGGGTTCTGCACTCAATTTAGGTATTTCGAAAGCGGAAAATGAAATAATAGTTTCTATGGATGCTGACACGTTTGTGCAGAAAAACGCTTTAAAAAAAATGATTGCTTGTTTCTACTCGGATAAAATTATGTCTGTTACACCCTCAATGGGAGTTTACAAACCGGAATCTATTCTCCAAAGAATCCAGCAAATAGAGTACTACATGGGCAACTTCCTGAGAAAATCTTTTGCAATAGTAGATTCAATACATGTAACCCCTGGAGCATTTTCTGCGTATAGAAAAGAATTTTTTCAAAAACACGGGGGATATGATGTTGGCAATATAACTGAAGATTTAGAAATTGCATTAAGAATTCAAAAATTAGGTTATAGAATTGAAAATGCACCTGAGGCAGTTGTATACACGATTGTTCCTAAAACCTTCAAAGCTCTAATGATCCAAAGAAGAAGATGGTACACTGGACTGACAAAAAATCTATATCATTATAAAGAACTTTTTGGAATCAAGAAAGGTATCCTTGGAATGATTGTACTCCCCCTGGCAGTAATATCAATCGTGTTTTCAATTGTCTTTACATTTTATGCAACCATAAAAGCTATTTCACAAGTCCACACTAATTTAAATCTTCTTAGCTCAATAAACTTTAACATAGGAAACTTGATAAATATTAACTCCTTTTTGATAAAAGATTTCTTTACCAACATATTTTATACTCTATTTGCCAATCCCTTATTTATACTAAGTATAGTCTTTATTTTACTGTTAATATTTTATCTTCATTTTGCTAGAAAAAATATGAAATTTAAAGAAGGGTTAAAGGCTAGTGTTATTGCATTCCTGATATTTTATGAATTACTTAACACTTTTTGGTGGGTAATGTCTATATTCTATCTTATTATGAATAAAAAAGTTACCTGGAGGGGGGAAAATGGAAAGAAAAATTGATCGAAGTCAAGTTGGAAGATTAATACTGGCATTTTTATTAGCCACTTTAGTACTTTCCGGAGTGTTTATACTAACAAACTCTGTAACTTATCTTAATTACATAAATTCCAACAAGCAGATTAATATTATTTCAGATGATATAAACTACATGAAAAATTCTAGCCAGAATGTAGTATGCAGTAGCGATTTCATCGCAAATACTTCTGGAACACTTGATCTTGTTTCAAAAAGTATGACTTTAATTGAAAGCCAGTGGGGGACAAATGACCCGAGAGTAATTGAAGAGAAAAAGTTGTACTCTGATTTGGAGGCAGAGCACTTAAATATCACCTTAGAACTAAACAAAAAATGCGGTGATAACTTCGTCCCAGTCCTTTTCTTTTATTCAAATCAAGAGAATGCCAAAGACAAATCTCAGGCCATAGGATTTATTCTAGATGACTTCAAAACTGCCAATGTTGAAAGAGTCATGATTTATTCTTTTGATTATAGCCTAAATTCATCCACCGTCGAAAACCTAAAGAAGGATTATAATATAACTACCCCCTCTATAGTTATAGGTAAAAACCAAAGTGTATTAATCCCAAATAATGTTAATGAATTATCTTCTTATCTTGAATAGCAATAATGATAATGCAAAAATAGGGTAATCTATCCAAATTTAAGTTATTTTTCATCACGAAAATCTTTAAAAGATAGTTATTAGCTAAATATGTATGGCAAATTGTTTTAAGTGTGGTATTTCTTCGGAGGCTGTTACGTTATATGATGCAATCTCAAAGGACGGTCTTGTAAAAGTATGTGGAAATTGTAATATAAAAGAAAATCTGCCTTTGATAAGAACAGTTGACGCTTCCAAAGGAGAGAAGAGGCTAACAGTATACGAAAGAATGACTAAACTATCTGGAGTCGATCCAAAAGAAAGAGAAGCAAGAAAACAGCAAGAGGAGAAAGCAAAGCAAAGCGAAGAGATGAGGCAAGTAATGGATAAAAAGTTTAGAGAAGAATTATACAATTCAAGCACAAAAAAAGATGTCTCAGGAGAATCAAACTTGATAAGAAATTTTCACTGGGAAATACTGAAAGCAAGAAGGGACAGGAAACTTACTCAAGCACAACTTGCAGACGTTATAGGAGAATCTGAATTGTCTATAAGAATGGCTGAAAGAGGAATACTTCCTAGGGAGAGAGAGAGACTTATAAAAAAACTTGAATCTTACCTAAGGATAAAGTTAACAAAGGACTCCCCCGCAGATTCACAACAAGCGGTTGAGCAACAAACAGAATCAGCCCAAATTGAAATTCCAGCAGAAGAAACCAAAAAGAAGTTTTCAATAAGAAGCTTGTTTGGTTTAAAGAAAAAGACAAAGAAAATAGAGCCTGAAGAAGATCAGAAAGAAGAGCATTAAATTTATAAACTAATTTCCTGAATTCTTTCTATGGAAATTAAGATATTAAACAACTCTAAAGAAGAACTTGAAATTGAACTTGACAATCTTACAATAGCAGAAGTATTAAGGGTATATTTAAACAAGGATTCTTCTGTCACTTTTGCGGCTTGGAAGAGAGACCATCCCACAAAAAACCCAGTCATACTAATAAAAACAAAAGGCAAAACACCAAAAAAGGCTGTTGAAGATGCTATTGCAGAAATTGAAAAAGAGCTCGAAAAAAGTGAGAAAGATTTCAAAGCTATGAAGTAGTCTTAAATAGCAGGTCTCATTCATTAAAATACAAATTCTTATTAAGATAAATATTGCTTTTTTACGTATGGTTCAAAGTAAAATTTCTACGGGTAGTTATGACTTAAACACTTGGCTTTACGGAGGATATGAAAAAGATATCATTACTATGATTGCAGGACCTCCTGGAAGTGGAAAAACAAATTTTGCAATTCTTGCAGCATGTAGTCAGGCAAAAAAGGGAAATAAAGTATTGTTTATTGACACTGAAGGAGGATTCAGCATTGAAAGAGTAAAGCAAATTGTTGAAGAAAATCATGAGGAAGTTCTCAAAAATATACTGCTTCTAAAACCAACAATCTTTGAAGAGCAGCGGGAAATAATAAATAATCTCAAAACAAAACTAAAAAAGGAATCAATTAGTTTGATAATAATTGATGGAATGGCAATGCTTTATCGTTTAGAACTAGGGGATAATAGAAATGATGATGAACAGATAAGGAATATCAACTTTGAAGTTGCAAAACAAATGCGTGATCTTGCCGAAATATCAAGAAAGCAGGACATTCCTGTCATTATAACAAATCAAGTTTATTCGCAATTTCTTTCAGAGGAAGAGTTAAAAAAAGGGGTTGAAAGAGAAACAAACATTGTAGGAGGAGATTTATTCAAATATTGGAGCAAATGTATAATCCAACTTTCAAATGACAATAAAAAAAGAAAAGCATTGCTACTAAAACACAGATTTCTACCGCAAAGAGAGATAATATTTGAAATAAAAAATAAGGGAATTTTCAAAAGAGGTTTATTCTAAAAATGGAAGACATAAAATTTTCCGTAATAAAGAAAATAGCTGAAACTAGTTTCAAATATAAAAATTTGGGAAATGTGTCAAAAATAGATAGTACCTCTCCCCCTAGCGTTTTTATAGGAAGCAAGTTAAAATATCCTTTAGTCAATGTTGGGATCCTTTCTCCTTTAGAACATGATGAAAACGCTTGGCTTTATGACAATGAGAAGTACTGGGCAAACAATGATTTTCAGATAAATGATGTATTAAGGTTGAGGAATAGTCTTCTTAACTCTAGATTTCAGTCAAAAGTTCAGGACTCTAGACTAAATAAAAGGTTTCTGCAGATTGCTCAAGATATTGCAATAGCATCAAAACCTGTTGATGTTGAAATTGAGTTAAAGAATAAGCTAAATCTTGGAAAGGGAAAAGATAGAGTCATAACTCCCCATGGGATGCATGCGGGATTAAAACAGGCAAAAATAACAGGGAATGTAAAAATTGACCGAAAAGTTGACAAGGTAATGAATGATGAGATAAAAGCATCGGAAGGAATAGAATATCTATACAAAAACGAATTCACGGAATATTCTTTAAGCAAAATTTTAAGTGTGGGTGCTCTTGGACTGCAAAAGGACAAGAAGCTTGTTCCTACCAGATGGTCTATTACTGCTACAGATGATACAATTGGAAAATTATTACTAAAAGGAGTAAGAGATTACAAATGGATTGAGAACTATCAATTATTCTTTGGGGAATTTTTAGGAAATCAGTATATAATTTTGTTTTTCCCTTCTGCATTCAGTTTTGAACTATTTGAGCTTTACGTTCCTGGAAGTTCTTGGAATCCCTCAGACCAAATCAAAGCTTCGACAGATTCAGAGGGATATTCTGGAAGAAAGACTTATGCGTCTAATACTGCAGGAGGATATTATGCAACTCGCTTACCTATTTTGGAGTATCTTAACAAAATCAAAAAGCAAGCAGCTGTATTGGCAGTAAGAATTGAAACCCCCACCTACTGGGCCGGTCTTGGGGTATGGGTGGTAAGGGAAAGTGTAAGAAAGGCATTAAATAATAAGTATTTTGAATTTGATAATAAAGAGGAATTCATTGATAACTCAAAAAAAATAGGTCAGGCAAAGTATCATTTCGATTATTCAGAAATATTCAGCAAAAGCAAAGTCTTAAACCAGATACAAACACAAAAAAATTTATTAGAATTTTTATAGGTCCCGAAACACTTATAAAATCAATTTTTCTCTGGGTTGGATGCCAGTCGAACAAGGAGATACGGTAAAAGTCAACTATGAGGGAAGGCTAGACAACGGAGAAATCTTCGATACTAGTCAGCACGGAGAACATAATCATCCCCTTGAATTCACAGTCGGGGAGCATCAAGTAATAAAAGGATTTGAAGAAGGGGTCCTCGGAATGGAGATAGATGATGAAAAAAATATCTTTATACAACCAAAAGATGCCTATGGGGACCGTAGAGATGACCTTGAAAGAGAATTCCCAAAAGAAGAGATCCCCTTCCAAAACGAGCCTAAAGAAGGAATGTTTGTTTCATTAAGAACACCAGACGGAAAAGAATTTTCTGCAAAAATAACAAAGATAACCCCAGAGAATATAACCTTAGACTTTAACCATCCCCTTGCAGGGAAAAGGTTAAATTTCAAGATAAGACTAGTTGAAATCAAAGAAAAATAACTCCAGATAAAGTTTGTTCAAGAATTCTAAAACTTAAGTTAAAAAAAATAAAATAAATTTAGAGATGAGATTATTTAGAATCTATCTCTTCTGCCGCTATCTCTTCCACCACCGAAACTTCTTCTCTGTCCGCCGCCAAATCCACCGGATCTAGGGGGTCCTCTACTACTAAAGTCTCTTCTTGGCCTTGGAGCATCTGGGTCAAATGGTTTTGCTTCAGAAAGCTTCAATTCTCTTCCTTTGAAGTCCTTTCCATTAAGCTCGTCAATTGCTCTCTTTGCAGCATCATCATTGGGTATTGTAACAAAACCAAAACCCTTTGATCTTCCGTTGAATTTATCTTTAATGAGCACAACTTCTTCAGTTTCATAACCAGAAAAAAGTTCTTTCAAATCAGACTCTTCAACGCTGAAAGGCAAATTACCTACGTAAATTTTCATGTTTCCTCCTTACATTCATTTAAGCATAACAGAATTAGCTGTTTTCTTACTTACTCCTTCTACTTCTAACATATTTATGTTAAAAAAACGGGGTTTAAAAATGTTTACTTATAAGATACTCTAAAACCCAAGTAACTTATAAACCAAAAACGCTGGCCAAACTAATGCCTTTATAACTCCAATTACTCCCTGCCAAAAGGTAGAAGACTGCTGAACATAATAAACCGTTGCACCAATGAAACCTAAGAAATAAACTCCCCCACACCATCCATGATGGTGGCACTTTTTATATCCCATATTCTCATCTTTACCTCTCTTAAGCCAGTATTTTTCCATATCCTTCTTTTTATTGGGCATCCCTTACCGTAGAAACTATTTTATTTAAAGCTTTCTAAATCAAAATGAAATTGTATGACTTGTGTACTTAAATTTCATAACGAATATAAACAAATTATCTTCATTATTGTAATGTGTGGTATAATTGGATATATTGGAGAAAAAGAAGCTACCCCCATCTTGCTCAATGGACTAAAAAAACTTGAATATAGGGGGTATGATAGCGCAGGAATATGTGTTTCAAATAACAAAGAATTGAAAATTGTAAAAAAGAAGGGAAGAATCTCTGAACTTGAAAACTCGCCTTCCTTAAGCTCTCTATCTGGAAAAATAGGAATTGCGCATACTAGATGGGCCACTCATGGAGTACCAAATGAAACCAATGCTCATCCCCATCTTGACTGTAAAAAAGAGATAGCAATTATCCACAAT
This sequence comes from uncultured Nanoarchaeota archaeon, assembly GCA_963743615.1. Taxonomy (GTDB): domain Archaea; phylum Nanobdellota; class Nanobdellia; order Pacearchaeales; family GW2011-AR1; genus JAKLIN01. The sequence goes on along the minus strand of CAVUQF010000003.1, from coordinate 126,089 downwards.
GGTATTATTGAGAACTTTTACTCATTAAAAAAACTGCTTCAGGACGAAGGTCACATGATAGTTTCTCAAACAGATTCTGAAATAATTGCACATCTTTTAGAAAAATTTTATTCTGGAAATCTCGAAGATGCTTTAGCAAAGGTGCTGAAGCTAATTGAAGGAACCTTTGGGTTGGTAATCCTAAGCAGCAAAGAAGATAAGCTAATCGTTGCCCGAAAAGGATCTCCTATTGTGATAGGAATTGGGAATAATGAAATGTTTGTAGCCTCAGATGTGCCCGCTATATTGGAATATACTAATAAGATTGTTTATCTACAAGATAATGAAATTGCAGTTCTGTCAAAAGACAGTTATTCTATTAGGCATGTAAATGGAAATTGCATAAATGCGATTGTTCATGAAATAAAATGGTCCGTTGAACAGCTTGAAAAAGGTAACTTCAGGCACTTTATGCTGAAAGAAATCTTTGAACAGCCCGAAACTATTGAAAATGTTATTAGAGGAAGAATAAAAGAAGGAAGAATAAAGCTGACTCTTGATATTGATTTCAATTCAATAAACAAGATTGTTCTTACCGCATGTGGGACAAGCTGGCACTCAGCACTCATAGGGAAGTATCTTCTTGAAAATTTTTCACAAATACCAACAGAAGTAGACTATGCTTCAGAATTCCGTTATAGAAATCCCCTTGTTGATAAGAATACACTTCTCGTGGCAATTTCGCAGTCAGGCGAGACTGCAGATACCCTAGCAGCAATGAGAGAAGCAAAATTGAAGAACGCTAAGACTGTAGGAATAGTTAATGTTGTTGGATCGACAATAACAAGAGAGGTTAATTCTGGAATTTATCTTCATGCTGGTCCTGAAATTGGGGTAGCATCAACAAAGGCTTTTACTTCTCAAGTTACCGCGCTACTGCTTCTTGCACTGTACATAAGGCAAGAAAGAGGATTTTCAATAGATATTAAAATTCTTGATGAACTTGGGATCATTTCAAGTAAAATTAAAAAGATTCTTGACAGCAAAGGAGAGATAGATAAAATAGCCAAACAATTTTCAAATTCTAGAAACTTCTTATATTTTGGAAGAGGGATAAATTTCCCAGTAGCATTGGAAGGTGCGCTGAAGTTAAAAGAAATTTCATATATCCACGCAGAAGGATACCCTGCCGCAGAAATGAAACACGGACCTATTGCCCTAGTTGATGAAAATATGCCAACTGTATTTATTGCTACAAAATCAGACACTTCTAGCAAGATACTAAGCAATATGCAAGAAGTCCGAGCAAGAAATGGAGTTATAATAGCAATAACAAATGAAAATAACTCTGAAATTAAAAAAATTGCAGATTATACAATTGAGGTTCCAGAAACATTAGAAGAATTATCTCCAATACTTAATGTGATTCCTCTTCAGATTCTTGCATATTCTATTGCAGATCTAAAAGGACTAGATGTGGACAAACCCCGAAACCTTGCGAAATCTGTAACAGTAGAATAGATCTTAATTACTAGTATTACCCTCAGCTTCTTTTTTCATTCTGTAATCCTCAATTCTTTTTTTGTTGGTAATACATTCTGGATTAAAGCAGAAAATCCATGGTCTCTTTCCTTTGGAAATTCTCATCAGCATTGGAAAGCCGCATTCTTCGCATATTTTATCTGTCTTTTTTATTATTCCATTAGGCGGCAAAGTGTAAGTATTCTTACAATCGGGATATTTATTGCATGCAACAAAATACTTCCTGGTCTTCTTTGAATACATTATTGTTAAATTCCCTTGCTTGCACTTTGGACATAAGTTGAGTAAATTTTCCCTTTTTTGCTGCTCTCTTAAATCTAAATTTGCTTCTAATAATTCCTTACCTATCTTACCTTTGTTTTCATTGAAATTATCAAGAATTTTGTTCAAGGAAGTTTTTGCTTCATCAATAATCTTATTTTCTTTTTCTACAAACCCTTTGTGCGAATTTTGTATTGAATCCATCTCCTTCTCGAATTGTCTTGTCAGTTTTTCGTCAATTATAATAGGAGAGTACTTTTCAAGTGTTGAAATAAGAGACATTCCCAAGGGTGTGGCTTCGATACTCCGGTTATTTTGAATATAACTTCGATCATATAAAGTTTCAAGTATCGCTGCCCTAGTCGCCTTTGTTCCTAGATTTCTCTTTTCAAGTTCAGTTAAAATAGAAGCAGGAGAATATCTTCTTGGGGGTTGTGTTTCCTTTTCTTCATTTCTTACATTCATTATTTCAAATTCACCATTCGCATCCGGAATTTCTCTTTCATCAATTTTTATTGGATAAACTTCAATCCATCCTTTTTTCTTCACAGAAGAACCGCTAGTTAAAAATCTGAGATTATCAACAACTCCGGAGATTGTTTTTTTATCAACAACGGCATCATCACAGAAGACGGAAATAAATCTTCTAACAATTAAATCATAAACTTTAGCTTCATCACTTCCAAGGTTTGCATCCATATTTTCTCCTGTTGGAAAAATTGAAGGATGCGCAGGATCATTCTTCCCACCTTCTACAGGCTTATCTCTCACCGCTAATTTCGCAATCTTGTAATTTTTTAATAATTTTTTCAGTATTTCTTTATATTCAACTGAGAATGGAAGTTTCTGACTTGAAGTTCTAGGGTAAGAAATCATTCCTCCAAGATAAAGAGATTGAGCTATCTGCAAAGTTCTTGAAGGAGTAAATCCAAAAAGTCTGTATGATTCTGTCTGCAGAACAGTCAAATTAAACGGAGGATTTGGGGGAAGAATCTGGCTCTTCTTTTCTGTCTTTAACAAAATTTTTCTTCCCTTTAATTTATCAAACTTATCAAGTTCTTTCTTATCAAATATATCCTTGTCATATTTCAATTCTAATGTGTGAGAATTTTTGACACTAATAAAAACCTGCCAGTACTTCTGCGATTTAAACTCTTCAATCTGTCTGTCCTTTTGCACAATAATATTAAGTGTAGGCCCTTGAACTCTTCCAATGGACATTATCTTGAATGTTCCAGTTGTTTTTATTGCATCCATCAAGGCCCTAGAGAGATTTATTCCGTAGATCCAATCTAAATAATGCCTAGTTTCTCCTGCAATTGCTTGGCCCCAATTTAAAGTTGGAGATTTGCTTTCATAGGATGAATTAAGTTCTGATGTTGTAAGTGTTGAAAATTTCATTCTGTTTGCATCTTCCTGACCGCACAAATATCTTACAATATTCAATCCAATAACCTCTCCTTCTATATCATAATCTGTTGCTATTGTAACAGAAGAAGCCCCCTTTACAAGTCTTGAAATTACATCATAATATCTCTTTGTAAAATCTTTTTTTCTTACAAGATAATTTGGAGCCCAATACAAATCAAAAACGGGAATCTGAGAGCCAGAATTCTTCTGAGTAAGTGTAAAGAGATGTCCTACAGCACATGCAACCAAGATTTTTCTTCCATTCCTTTCAACTTCATAATATGAAACTCCACCAATATTTCTTGAAACAGATTTACCTAGAGAAGTTGCAATCTTACCGGCAGCCTGGGGCTTTTCGGTTATAATCAATTCATAGCCCTCTTTTTTTAGTTTTACTTTTTGGGGTTCAAATGTTGTACTTCCTTTTTTAGTAGATCTTGCCGCTTTTTTCTTAACAGTCCTTTTTACAACTTTACGCTTTTTTATCTCCGATACAGGACTAGTTTCTTCACCATACTTCTTTTCAACAGCATGCTTTATATCCTTCTGACCAACAGGAAAATATTCTTCTGCAGTTGCCTCTGCGCGCGTCTTTATTTGCTTTTTATGCATGTTTCTAATATAAAAACGGGCTTTTTTAACTTTATTATAAAGATTTTTAAATCAACACGACTATTATTAAAAATGTTTAACATCCTGCTTGTTATTCTTATAATAATACTCCTAATTTTCTTTTCATGGCTCTCCTCATTTTTCTTTGGAGCTCCCTTTCAGCCAAGCTCAAACAAAGCAGTGGAAGAGATAATTAAACTTGCAGATATAAAGAAAGGACAGAAAATGGCGGATCTTGGTTCTGGAGACGGAAAAATTGTAATTGAATTTGCAAAATATGGGGCAGAGGCCCACGGTTTTGAAATAAATCCCTTCCTTGTCTGGCTTTCCAAAATGAAGATAAAGAAATTAGGGCTGCAAAATAATGCATTTATACATTGGAAAAATTTCTTCAAGCAAGATTTTTCAAAATTCAACATAATCACTTCCTTCCAAATAAGTTACATAATGCCGGAACTTGAAGAGAAGCTTAGAAAAGAATTGAAAAAAGGAACGAAAATAATTTCAAACACCTGGACATTCCCAAAATGGGAACCTAAAAAAAGACTGGGTCATGTTTATTTATACGTAAAGTAGATAGTTTTTATACAAATTGGAGTCTAACTCCAAAAATGAGCTAAATTTTTATTTTTGTATTTAGGCTCTTCACTAACATCTTCACCTAATGGTTTTAATAATTTTAATGTTTCCAACGAAGGGACTTCTATTTCACCCAAAACAAGATCTCTGCCATCAATAAACACATCAAATTCAACATTAAGTTCAGGAATAGGTTCATAGCTTTTAACAAGTCTAAACTTTTCAATTCTTCTTCCCAAAGTAGAATTCCAATAGCAATTAAAAACAGATTCTTCAATTCCCACTTCCTCTTCCGGTCGGCTTGTCCCTCCTTCTCCTTTTAAGGTAAAATAAAACTTTCCTTCTCTATATCTGAGACGCGCTTCGGTTGGATTAAAGTCATAACTTAATCCTAATCCTCTTGCTACAAAAATTCCTGTAGGCAAATCAAGATAGCCTTGCTTAATGTGATCCCCATTAGTTAAAACATCATTTTCCAGACCATGAACGGACCCATAAAGCGAACGAAACGTATCCGTTGCAAATAAACTACTCCCCTCTTTAATCAAATACTTAACTTCTACTTCTTCACCCATATAAGAGGGGGATTTATTGTGTTTATATTCTTTATTACAATTTAAAGGTTATATTTCAAAAATTGCCTCTTTTCCAGAAACATTTATCACCTTAGTCTTGCCAATTGTTTCTTCCATACCCCCTGCCTCATGTATATGTGAGTTAATTAAAATGTCTGGTTGAAAATATTTTATTGCATTTCTTATTGCCTCCGAACCCTCAAACCCCGAAAATTCTGATTTACTTCCTTGGGGATGCATATGTGTTACCATTATTTTTTTCTTCAGGCCTTTAACTCCTTCATATCCTCTCTTTAATAAATAAAAGATCTCAGAATCACTTATCATATTTATTCCCATATCTGCTCCTCCCGCTCCAAATATCCCTAGATCATCTTTCACAAAAGAGTATCCATGAATATTTTTTACATTGTTATACATTCCCGCAAGAAAATCAATTGTTGCCGGAGTTTCATGATTCCCGGGAATCAAAAGAACTTTCTTTTTGAACTTTGCAAAGGGACCAATAATGCCTGTTACCTGATCTTCTGAAAGAACAAGATCTCCAGCCAATATCACTAAATCAATATTTTGTTCCTTAACTTTCTCAGCTAGCTGTCTCACAAAGCGAGTATTTCCATGAATATCCCCTACCGCCAAAATTCTGGACTTTTTCTGAGTCATATTATAAAAAACTACTAAGATTTAATAAAACTTACTTCCACTTCTTTCTCAAAGAAAACTTTTTATAATGTCTTTTTTTAATAAATTTAAGAAAGCTGTGAGAACTGCCGAATAATATCCTTTTCCTCATTTGTAAAATCTCCCAAATAATTATAAAAACTATTGCCAAAATAGAGACAATAACTCCCAGGTTATTATTCAGACGATTCCCGCTGCCTCCAATAAATACCGGATTAATTAATGGAGCAAATATGGTATAACTTGAAAATCCAGGAGAGGTAGCATTATAATAATAATAGTTAGAATCATTTGAATTAAAGATCGTCTGCAATTGCATCCATTTGACACCCCCCGTATTCCTAAGTAGTATTACCTTAGAAAAATTCAGCTTATTAACGATAATCCAACTTTTGTTCACACGAAAATCCAGCGTTACACTTTTTATTAATGAATCATTTATCCCAAGAGTTGTAATTTTGAAGGACTGATAATTAAATCCGGAAATATTTATCTCTAAATTGGGATATATTATACTTACTTGTGAAATATTTACAGAAACATTTGAAACAGTATAGTTTGTGATAATATCCACTCGAGTCAAACTCCCAGAAAAATTACCTAATTCTATTGTTGTAAGTTGGCTCTCATTTATTATTGGTAATACTTGTAACACGGACGTACTTAAAGAAAAATTTGCTTCGTTGGATTGGGAAGAATTAACTGTTGTAAGCAGAGGATAATTAGTTACCCCTGATCCAGACCCCGAAGAAGAGCTATTAGCGGTCACAACACAAGATATACTAGGCAATACCTGGTCTAGAGTAGTATTTTGATTTGAAGTAGCATAACTATAAACATTATAAAATGAAGATTGCCCATTACAGCTAGAAGGATGAACATAACTAAGATTGTAAAAAACTATAGAGTCGTTAGAGATGTTTAATAAATCAAAAGCCACGGGAAAATTAATAGTTATGCTAGAATTTAACCCACTTACAAAGAATACCCCAGAACTTAAAGTTACGGCAGAAGCAAGAGGAATTATCAGGCAGGCAAAAGCTAAAAGAAAAATCAGTTCAGTCTTTTTTTTTAAATTAGTTTCCATCTTATCCCAAGAACTTCCATACTCCGTTTGCTCCGCATACATAATCTCCACTTGAATTTCGAGCTATGCTTCCATTAGTCGAAGCTCCACATGGGGGAATATTCATCACAGAGAGATTCATAAGCTGGTCTATTGTTGCATTTCCATTTACTTCCAAAGTTGAAATTGGAGCTGTTGTATTCACTCCAACATTTCCGCTACTCATAAGATCTAAAGTGCTTATTGTAGGATTTGTTGATGAACTGGTGCTTCTAAGAAAATTAAGCTCTCCATATTGGTTATAATTTGTTGAAATCATCCAATTAAGAGATCCTGCTGTCGGAGATTGACTTTTTGCAAAGAAAGAAATTCCTGCAAAATCGAATGGCTGACCATTCTGAACTTGCAACTTTAATATTCCATTGGTTGAACTTTCTGGGGCAACTATAGTTAATGCAGTTGGGGGAGTTGTTGTTCCAATTCCTAGATTTCCCTCCCAGTTATTCAGTTCATTATAAGGATTAGAATAAAAGTTATTGACAAAATTCGAAGCTATAAGATAAGAACCTGCGGGAGTTGGATGCAATCCATCAACAAAGTAGGTTGTGTTTGTTGGATCTGGAAGAATCAAATCGGCTCTTATCAAATAATCATATTGGGAAGAAGCTGCTATTATTCCTCCGTTCAATGCAGTTCTATTGCTCTCTTGTGTTCCATTTAAGATATATACTCCCGATCTATTTGTGATTGTAACCGCAACGACTTTAAATCCATCTGCACGAGCCATAGCCCATTCTATCTCAAGGCAAGAGAGAATGGTTGAAGAGTTTGAATCATAATAAAGATCATTTGTTCCGGCCCATAAAAAGAAGTACGCATTTGTCTGATTATTCTTTGGAGCGAGAGGATGGACTTGAGAAGCATATTCTGTCGTCATATTACAGACAGTATCTCCAGTCATTGCAACATTATAAAAAACTGCATCAGCAAACAAGGAAGAGTTAGAAACATTCAAGCTCCATGTCGAGTTTGGCTTATTGACATAATCAGTAATGCTATCGCCCTCGAATACAACTTCTTTGTTATTATTCGTAATCCATGAGATATTTGAAGCATTTATATAAGGAGTAGAAGTTTGCTGATCCGAGATTATTGTGGTAGCATAAACTCCTACAACCAGCAAAAGAATTCCAAATAATGTAAAGAGAGAATATCTTAATACTTTATGCTTAGTTTTTATTTCATCCATTTTTTTATCCTGTATACAGATAAACCCAATTACCTACGAGATTGCAATATATTAAACCAGTTGCATTTCTTGCAATGCTCCCGTTGGAAGTTGCGGTGCATGATGGGGGAGATAAGGTCTCATTTAACTGCATCATTCCATTTATTGATAGAGTCTCATTCGGAGAGATTGTATTTATTCCAACATCTCCTGAATTTGTTATTATCATCTTTTCAGCCGAAATGGCTGCAGAGCTTCCTATTGTCAAAGAAGTGCTTGCAGCACCTCCATTGTAAGGAGTTCCTATAAACCAATCATTAGTTGTTCCCGTCTGGAAATACAATCCAGAAGTCCTGTAATTTGCAGGTCTGCTTATCGAGATTCCAGAGTTACCTCCAGTATTCCAATTTCCGACACGAAGCTGAATAATATCTCCGCTTGGTTCTGTTCCTGCACTTGAATTTGATTGAATCTGCAAGTAATTTAACCATCCCCCTTTAAGGTAGATCGTATTGTTTATGTTCCCGAAATAATTATCGATAATCTCACTTGGGACATTAGTTAAATAACCTGCCTGGTTTAATGTTTTCCTGAATGCGTTTGCTACTAACTGCCTTCCAAGATTGTTCTCGTGAACATTATCGCTTACATTATAGAAAGAAGCAAGACTTCCATTTCCGTCATTTAATGCAATAGTATGCTCATCTATTCTGTAAGAAACATTTTGTATAGCATTTGCCCCGTTGCCCATTATTCCATTATTCACATCAAGCCACAATTGATAATCTATCGATCCATTTACCGAGCCGTATAAATCATAAAAACGCTGTCTTGCAGGTGTCATTGTTGCGATTATAACGATAGCACTTGATTTCTTGCTTGAATCAATATCATTGATAAAGGTCTGATATCTTGAGAGGATATTGGCAGAAGTATCACTATAATTTATGCAGTCATTTAATCCAACCATGACAATTATCCAATCATAATTTGCCTTGTTTGCATCTGCGTCCCATACCGCCTGCTGCTGCTGAATTGTTTGCCCAGGAACTGCATCCGTCGTGATAGTTGTTCCCATTAAAGTATCTGCATTTGTGAGAAGATAATATGCAATATTATTCTGACCTACATAAGCAGCTGTTGTGCTATCTCCAATGAGAACCCCATTGCTTGGATTTAAACCCAGTTGCCCGCCATTATAACTTATATTTGAAGCATTTATGTAATCAGTCTGGACTTGCTGATCAGAAATTATAGTCTGTGCTGCAATCATCCCTATTATTGCAACAACTCCCAGAATGGTCCAGAGAAAATATCTCATTGCTTTCTGTTTTTTGCTCACTTCTTTTTTGGCCATTTCTTTTCTCATTTTCGTACCTAAAATATGCCCAAATTATTTAAATTTATTTAATATTTTAGCTCTGTAAATAAAGTAACTTCTGTAAAAAAAGTCCCTTAAATTATCGACTTAATTTACAAAGCCGAATAGTTCGAAAGATTTAAAAGGACCCTACCATCTGGATATATACATTAAAAAACATATCTCAAAATGAAAGACAATTTCGACATTTTTTTCAGGAGAAAGCCTGCCTTGATGCTGGTTTTCTTGAAGAAGAATACAAGGATGAGATATGGCAGCATTCTTGCAAAAGAAGTTGACTGCACTTACAGCCACGCTGTAAAGATTTTGCAAACCCTTGAAAAATTAGGGCTAGTTCTGTTTGAGAAAAAGGGGCGAGTAAAGCTGATAAAGCTTACAAAGAAAGGAAAAGAAGTAGCTGATCACATTGAGCTTATACAAAATCTTGTCAAATAAAATCTCGCCTTGTATAGAACTTGAAACACTTATATAATTGAAAATATATAACTAAGATTCTATGGTAAAAATAATACAGGCAGAGAGAAACTCAACAAAAGAAACAAAGGAAATACTTCACCCTTTGGTTAGAGAATGGTTCTTTTCAAAGTTTGAAGCCCTTTCACCAACCCAAGAATATGGTGTTTTGAATATTTGGAATAGGAAGGACATTCTTATATCCGCCCCAACAGGGGGTACTAAGACCCTAACAGCTTTCTTGTCTATCTTGAATTACTTAATCATCCAGGCAGAGAACGGAAGCCTTGAGGATAGAGTTTATGCCGTTTATACCTCTCCTTTGAAGGCTCTTAGTAATGATATTCACAAAAACTTGATAGAGCCTCTTGAAGAGATAAAGGCACTGGCTGAAAAAAAGAATATCAAGCTTCAACCGATTAGAATTGGATTAAGAACGGGAGATACTACTGTTGCAGAAAGGGCAAAGATGGCAAGAAAGTCACCACATATTCTTGTAACCACCCCAGAATCTCTCGCTATCGTCTTAACCAGCCCAAAATTCGTAGAAAACCTGAAAGCCGTTGAATTCTTCATAATAGATGAAATTCATGCATTTGACAACAAAAGAGGAACTTATCTCAACATTACAATGGAAAGGCTAAATGAAATAAGCAACATCTGGCCTACAAAAATAGGGCTAAGTGCAACAATAGAACCAATGGAAGAAGTTGGAAAATTTTTGGTTGGAGAAGGAGCGGATAGAGAAGTTTTGATTGCCCGTGTTCCAATGGCCAAAAAATTAGACATTGCCGTTCTCACTCCAACAAATAATCTGATTGAAGATGTAAATATTTTCAATAGCATGTATGATCTGTTAGGAAAACTGATAAAAGAGCATAAAACAACACTTATTTTCACAAATACCCGTTCCGCAACAGAAAGAATTGTAAGCACTTTAAAAGAGAAATTTCCTACAGAATATGGAGATAGCAATATAGCAGCACACCACTCATCGCTTTCAAAAAGTCATAGGTTTGATGTTGAAGAAAGATTAAGAAATGGAGAATTGAAAGTTGTCGTTTGTTCCACAAGTTTGGAGCTTGGAATTGATATCGGATATATTGACCTAGTAATCATGATTGGTTCACCAAAATCAAGCGCAAGAGCCCTGCAGAGACTTGGAAGATCCGGGCACAAGTTTCATGATACGGCAAAGGGAAGATTCATTGTAACAGATAGGGATGATTTAGTTGAGTGTTCGGTAATTCAGAAAGAGATGATTGAAAGAAAAATAAACAAAATCAAATTTCCAAGAAATTGCCTTGACGTGCTTGCACAGCAAATTTATGGCATGGCAATTTACAAAATCTGGGATATAGAGGAGCTATTTACAACGATAAAAAGAAGTTACTGTTACTCCACTCTTGAGAGAAAAGATTTCCTGGATATTATAAGCTACCTTTCAGGAGATTATGATCTTGAAAAGAATTATGTTTACGGAAAAATCTGGTATGATGAAACCACAAAACAGATTGGGAAAAAAGGAAAAATGGCTAGAGTTCTTTACATGACAAATATAGGAACAATTCCAGATGAATCGTTCATAACTGTAAAAAATGCAAAAACTCAAGAACAGCTTGGATTCATTGATGAAGGATTTATGGAGAGAATGAAAAAAGGGGATGTATTTGTTCTCGGAGGAAGGAAGTATCAATATTCATACTCCCGGGGAATGAATCTTTACGTAAACTCTGCAGAACAGCTCTCCCCAACAATTCCTTCCTGGTTTTCTGAAATGCTTCCCCTTAGTTTTGATTCTGGATTGGAAATAAACAAATTCAGATTGTTAATGCATGAGAAATTTTCAGCCAAGAAGGAAAGAGGAGAAATCGAAGATTCTATCTGCGAATATTTGTATGTTCCAAAGGATACCGCAAAGAAGATTTATGAATATTTTTATGAACAGCATAAATTTATGGGAATCCCAAATGAAAAGCTTATGATTGTCGAAAGATATAGAGCCGAGAAAAAATCTCTTATCTTCCATAGCATGTATGGCAGGCGTGTAAATGATGCCCTGTCACGTGCCTTGGGCTTCCTTGTAGGGCAAGATGGAAGCAGAGATGTCGAAGTGGGAATAAATGATAATGGATTTTACCTTGCAGGAGAAAAGCTAAACATTGACAAGGCACTTAATTATCTGACTCCAGACAAGCTTGATGAAGTCTTAAAAGAAGCAATTGAAAAAACAGATGTACTTGCAAGAAGATTCCGACACTGTGCAACTCGTTCTCTTATGATTCTAAGAAATTACAAGGGAATGAACAAGACCGTAGGAAAGCAGCAAATGAAAAGCCATTTCCTTCTTCACGCTGTAAAAAAGATAACAAACGAATTTCCAATTTTAAGGGAGGCAAGAAGAGAAGTCCTGGAAGATTTGATGGATATTGAAAATGCAAAAAAAGTTATAGGCTGGATAAAAGAGGGGAAAGTAAAAATAAAATTCATTGATACAATTATCCCATCCCCATTCGCAACAAATTTAATTATTCAGGGGTATTCAGATTTGATAAGAATAGAAGATAAGCAAGCTTTCCTTAGAAGAATGCATGAACTCCATCTTAAAGAAATCAGTAGGAGCATGGGTCTAGAATACTAGCTAAACTTACATCTGTCCAGTTTCAGTAAATTTCTTCATTAACTTTTCAACAACAATTTGGGGGGCAAGGCCTTTTCTGCTGCATGCTCTCACAAAATCGTCATAAGTCTGCCTATCAATATTGTAGTCTAGCTTCATCTTTTGAGGACCTTTTGGTGTCGATGCCATAACAGAATTATAAAAAATAAGTTTATAAATTTAATCAGAACATAAGTTTAAACCGTTGTAAGGTCAGATTTGTTATCTTATTACTATGCCCGCAGTGAGGACAATTTACTGTCTTAGAGATATTTCCCTTTATCATTTCCGGCAAAATTCCGAAAGGCCTTCTGCACTTCAGACTTCTACATTGCTGTAAAAATCTCATAACTTACAAAAGACAGTGAAGTATATAAATATTAGGAAAGGAAATTTCATATGAGAAAACAAGAACCAAAAGATTATACCTTCATAGACAAAACTGTATTTTTCCCAAAAAGCGGAATTCTGGCTGTTGGAGATTTACATTTAGGTTATGAACTAATGCTCAGGCAGTCCGGAGTGGCAATTCCCGAAAGCCAGACAAAAGAAACTATAGAAGACTTAAAAAAAATTTTCACCGCAATAAAAGAGAAAGGATTTGAAATGAAAAAAATAGTCTTTCTAGGGGATATAAAGCACTATTTTGGATTTGAATTCGGTGAAAGAAGAATGTTTGATGAAGTTTTAGATTTTCTTAAAAAATATTTTGATGATAATGAGATTATCCTTATAAAAGGAAATCATGACAAAATAGACTATTCTGGAAAAAAGATGAAAAATTATTACATAAAAGATGATGTCTGCTTTATCCACGGACATATGTCCTTTCCCGAAATCTATGATGAAAGAATAAAGACAATCGTAATGGGGCATATGCATCCTTCTGTTATAATTTCAGATCAAGCAAATGTAAAAAGAGAGAAATTCAAATGTTTTTTAGTAACACAATTCCAAAAAAAAGAGATTATTATACTTCCAAGCTTTTTTGAAATAATAGAAGGAACGAGCGTAAATGATTACAAGGAAGATTACCAGAAATATTTTTCTATACTCCCAAAAGAAGCTGTTCTTAATTCTGAAATTTTTGTAATAGGAAAAGATGAAGTATATGATTTCGGAAAAGTCAAGGACTTAGATTAATTTTATATATAATATTCATCTGAGATAATTATGGTTCTCCAATACAGAAAAGGTGGTGGAAGATGGAAGAAATATCCAGGAAAAGAAAAAATTGAAGGATCTGTTGAAGATTATACTTTTAGACTATTAAATGAAGCCCAAACAAAAGTCTTGGTTGAAGAAGGACCTTATGATAAAGTCTTAAAACGTTTTAGGCAGATAGAATTCTTCAAGCACCACTAAGATTTTAAAAGAAATATCTCCTTTATCTTATAATGGTCAATAATGGATACAGAGGAATAAAATTTCCCCCTCTAACCAAAACTGAGATTGAAGAAAAATATAAAGAAGCGCAAGAAGAAATGAAGGAAGTTTTGAAATGGAAGAAAGAAGAGGAGAAGAGACTAAAAAACCCAAATTCCAAACCTCAAGCCCTATCCGCAGCAAAAAGAGCCTTGATAAAAGTTGCAAGAAGGATTGATACCGTTAATGGTAATTTGATTTATTGGAGGCTTAGAAAAGAGGGAAAAAGTCATTTTTATGCAGGCATAGAAAGAGCAGAATTCTGGGACAAGCTAAAAAACAAGGATACAAAGGCAGAAGAAGATTAAAAGTGGTCCCGAGGGGATTTGGACCCCCGACACCTGGATTAAGAGTCCAGTGCTCTACCAAGCTGAGCTACGGAACCATGCAATAAAATTTGGGAAAATTCTTTAAATATCTATCTCTTACTACAAAAATGCCGCACAAAATAATTGAAAAGGAGAGGATCAGACACAAAAAAATAGGAGAAGGAGTAGTTAAAGATGAAGATATATTTGCAACATTTAATCACAAATGCAAGAAGTGCGGTTATGGAAAAGCGGAGTTGCTTGATTTAGGGGCCCAGTATTCTGATGAAAGTGACTTAGTCATGATAAAATGTGGCAAATGTGGGTATGCCGAAAGAATAGAAAAGAAAACAACCTAGAGTATAGAAATATTTATATCCAATTCTTAAAAGAGATTAGTCATGGAAGTTGGGATAGATTACACTGGAATTTCAGTAGTATTTCTTTGTCATGATAATGAGGGAAACTTTTTAATGAACAAGCGCTCCAAAAATTGTAGGGATGAGCAAGGGAGATGGGATATTGGAGGAGGAGCTCTCGAAGTTCATGATAGTGTAGAACATACTCTTAAAAAAGAAATATTAGAGGAGTATAGCACGGATGTTTTGAGTTACAAATTTCTTGGATATCGAGACTGCCATAGATTAAATGAAGGAAAAAAGACTCATTGGATCACTTTGGACTTCTCTGTTCTAGTTGACAAAAATAAGGTAAAAAATGGTGAGCCTCATAAATTTGACGAAATAGGATGGTTCACCTTAGATAATCTACCAAGTCCATTGCACTCTTTAGAGCCAGAATTTTTTAGACTGTATAAGGATAAGTTAAAATAAATCATCTATATTCCCTAACAGTATTCCCGCACTTTGTACACTTAAAGAACTTTGTCTCAGCCTCATCACCAGAACGTGTCTGAATTGTCCAAAAATATGCCTTGTCATTTCCGCATTTTCTACAATTAAACAGAACTACTGGCAAAGGTTGTTCTCCCTTATCCGAAACTACCCCTATATCTTCATGTTCTACCATCTTTTCTGAAGTTGTGATTTTACCCTTTGCCTTGCTGGTCTTGCTAGAGTATCCACACCTAGGACAACCCAGATTTTTTGTTTTTTCAATCAAAACAGCTCCGCACTTAGGACAAAATTCCATTTTAGATAAAATAATATTCCTTAATGAGGGGAATTTATTTAAAAATGTTTGTTTATCAACTTGAGGGAGTTTCCGAACAAGAGCCCCTCTCATAAACTGGCTCTTGATTTTGATAAAATATCAGTTTTATCCATCCAATATAAGGAGCCACCATAAATGAAGCTTTTCCAATAATTTGATTCTGGTTTATTCCATTCTCAAAACTCAGCTGCCCGTTATTATTATCTCCTTCTGTCGAAAAGAAATACGTCCCACTATTATTGGTGATATTTATAACTCTATGAATAATTGGAGCCTGCTGCTGCGCATTATACACTATTATATCTCCAACATGAATATTTTGCGGTTTTACCACCACAATAAAGAGAATATCTCCTTTACCAAATCCATTATGCAAACTGAATCTATCAAATTGTTGTTCTGTTATATTTAATGCTTCATACTTCAAATCATGCCTCTGAAACCAAGAATTAAAGTCAGAAAAAATATTCCCTTGGTGATACATACTGCACGATTCAACAATTGCAAGAGGAAGAGAGGTCCCTGTCGTTAAAGCAAGCAAAGGAAAGAAAAGAAATCTTATAAAAACAAAAATAAACATCAGAGAGAAAATCCATCCTTTGAAACTATTATCTTTCCAAAGTAAAAACCAGAATTTTTTAAAAAAATTCTTCACCTTCTTGGAGCTCATTCTACTTTCCTTTTTCTACTCGTAAAAGCGACAAAGAAACCAATAACTGAGATAACCCCTCCAGTCAGCAAACGCAGTCTTATATCCACACTGGAACGGATCAACATAATTCCAACACCTAAGATTATAACAATACCTCCTATAACAATCTTCATTATCCTTCTTTTCTTCTCGCCCCCCTCAGGAGGGAGATTCCTTATAGACTTTGCAGATGCATAAAGCGAAGTAAAGATAGTTATCCCTGGCAAGATTGGAAATGCAAACATAGACAAAGAGGGTATCAATGCGGAAGCAGCCCCCATTATCATAACACTTAATGTTCCCGCGCCCAAACTCTCGAAAATGCTCACTATCTCACTGGTTTTTTTCTCTATTCCTTTTTCAAGAGCATCTATCTCCATGACTATTTTGCCTTTAATAAAAATCTTTATTTTTTTGTCTTCCTGGGAGATCAAAAATACTTTATTCCCCTGTTTGGAAGCGTAAGAAGCGCTGGCATGTCTGGTACCTTTATTCATTATGGGATTAAGTCTGGTCATAGCTATTCCATACCCTTTCAAAATTCCCATTTGATCAACCCACACGCATCCATCCTGTAATGCAAGCGATTCCGCAGTCTTAGGATTATCAATTATGCTAAATGACCTTACATCTTGAGGAACAAGAAACTTGTAATTCTTTAGCTTGTCTCCAAGAATGAATACTGCCCCTTCTCCTCGTCTGGCTATCTTTATTCCTATTTCAATAATCTTCTCTTCTACCTTATTGACTGGCTCCATGTGAGCTTCCATTTATAAAAAGACACTTCTAACCTTTTAATAATTTTGGATTATAAATCCATAAACAAAGAAATTCAATTAAAAGTTGGAAACATTAAATTATTAAATGGAGATTTATTGCAAATAAAATGAAACTCAAAACAGGCGGAAGGAGAGAATCAAGAAAAGTCTTCATGAGAAAAATCAAGGCTAGAAATAAAAGAGATAAAATTAGACTAGTAAAGAGGCTTCTTCCAAAAAAGAAGCTGTAGATTTTAGACAGCTTTTTAAAATACCCTATCTTAATTTGCTGGTAATGAAAAACAAAAGACAATTAGAATGGGCTGTTGCTTTCTGGATAGGTGTTGGTCTTATGAGTATAATCAATGTTTGGAAAATTATTCAAGGTCGTAATCCAATTTTATACTCTTGGATTATGTTTGGAATTTCTATATTGGCAGTAGTCATATGTATTCTCCTAATTAGGAATAAAAGAAAGAAATAATATTTATAAAGAAATTGAGCTTTGTACCTAAATCACAAAGATAGGAGGAAATTCTTATGGTTGTATATACGCGCGTGAAATCGCGGTAAGGTTAGGCATTTCAGTAAGCATTTATCTCCTACGCTAGGAGAAGGGATAAATATCGGATTAGCGGACAAGTTTCAAGCATCCAATCCGACGCGCAAAATCTCTTTGCCTCAAATTTTAAGTTCTATTATTTATGTGCAAACTATCTTCATTTATGTGCAGAATCACATTTATATGCAAAGCCACCCGCACCGAAATATTTATAAATATATCCAACCATGTGTATACATAAACATATACACAATGGCAGACGTATTCGACAATACCATACTTTGCAACAAATGCAATACGGAGATGAAAAAGGTAAGCGTAGCGAAGAACGGATTTCTATTAAGAGCAGTCGTATGCCCAAAGTGTAATGATAGAATATTTCATCCACATGATATGGAAGAATACAATAAATTTATGGGGCTAAGAAATAAAGAGTTTAGTGTCAAAATGAGGCTTGTCGGAAACAGCTACGCAGTTTCAATTCCAAAGGAAATTGTATCTTTTATGGAATCACAAAGAAAAATGATGAACGATATGGTAAGATTATGCTTTGAAGATATAGGAAGAATTTCGCTAAACTTTGAGGAACTCGCAAAAGGGGAGATAAAACATGGCAACTAAAAAAGAAAATATTCAATTGAAAGTTGTGGAAGCATTGCAAGACGATGCATATAAGGGGGTCGCAAGGATAGACTCAGAAATCATGAGAGAGTTGGACATCCGAAGAGGAGATCCAATAATAATCAAAGGTGGAAGGGAGACAATTGCAATTGCAGACCGTGCATATCCTGCAGATGTAGGAGAAGGGATAATAAGAATTGATGGAATCATGAGAAAGAATGCTAAAACAGGAATCGGTGATGTCATAACAGTTCTAAAAGCAGATGTCAAAGAAGCAAAAAAAATAATTATAGCACCGGCACAGCAAGGAGTTATGATCCAGGGCGATTCTGAAGGATTGAAAAGAGGACTGCTAGGAAGGCCAGTAATGAAAGGGGATATCATCGCATTGGGGGGAGTTCAAAGAAGAAGGGATATGATGTCTGATGACATTGGAGACATGGGAGACATTTTCGGAGATTTAAATGATATTCTTGGAAAAATGGGCTTTGGAAATTTCAGTGGAGGAATAACACAAATAAGATTCATCGTTGTTTCAACAAATCCAAATCAACCAGTTAAAATAACTGAAAACACAGAAGTCACTCTAAATTCAAAAGCTGTGGAGGTTTCAGAAGAAAATATCCCAGAGATAAACTATGAGGATATTGGAGGGTTAAGTGAGGAAATAAGAAAAATAAGAGAAATGGTGGAAATTCCATTAAAGCACCCAGAACTGTTCAGAAAGTTAGGGATAGAAGCTCCAAAAGGAGTCCTGCTTCATGGTCCTCCTGGAACAGGTAAAACTCTGTTAGCAAAAGCTGTTGCAACAGAATCAGAAGCAAACTTCATTCTTCTCAATGGTCCGGAAATAATGTCAAAGTTCTACGGTGAATCTGAAAAGAAAATTAGAGATATATTTGAAGAAGCAGAAAAAACAGCTCCATCGATCATATTCATAGATGAAATTGATGCAATTGCCCCAAAAAGAGAAGAAACAACTGGAGAAGTCGAAAGAAGAGTTGTATCACAGATACTAACCATGATGGACGGATTAAAATCGAGAGGAAAAGTTGTTGTTATTGGAGCTACAAATAGAGTTAATTCTATTGATCCTGCATTACGTAGGCCTGGAAGATTTGATAGAGAAATAGAAATAAATGTTCCAAGAAAAGAAGGAAGATTATCAATTCTCAAGATTCATACAAGAGGTGTGCCAATGGCAAAGAACGTAAATCTTAATGAATTGGCAAGTGTAACTCATGGATTTGTCGGAGCAGATCTGGAAGCCTTGACAAAAGAGGCAGCAATGAATGTTCTTAGAAAATTCCTCCCCCAAATAAAACTCGACAAGGAGGAAGAAATTCCCCCTGAAGTTTTGGAAAAAATGATTGTTAAACATGAAGATTTTGTAGAAGCCCTAAAAATAGTCAGACCTAGCGCAATGAGAGAAGTTCTTGTTGAGAATCCAAATATTGAATGGGAAAGTGTTGGAGGATTGGATAACATCAAACAAGAACTTAAAGAAGCTGTTGAATGGCCTATGAAACGTGCTGAAAGTTTCGAAAGAATGGGAATTCGTCCATCCAGAGGAATCCTTCTCTATGGTCCTCCTGGAACAGGTAAAACTCTGTTAGCAAAAGCTGTTGCAACAGAATCAGAAGCAAACTTCATTCAGGTAAAAGGTCCATCATTATTGAGTATGTGGGTTGGAAAATCTGAAGAAGGGGTCAGAAAAATATTTGAAAGAGCTCGTCAGGTTGCTCCTTGCATAATTTTCTTTGATGAAATAGACGCATTAGCAGGAAAGAGGGGGATGGATACGGGCACAAAAGTTACAGAGCGTGTCCTTAATCAGTTGCTTGCAGAAATGGATGGTCTAGAGAATTTGAATAATGTTATTATTATTGGAGCTACAAACCGTCCAGATATGCTTGATTCTGCACTACTAAGACCAGGAAGATTTGATAAAATCTTGCTAGTTGATGCTCCAACTGAAAAAGCAAGAGAAAACATCCTTAAAATTCATACTGCAAAAATGCCCCTGGGGGATGGAAAGAAATTATTGAACGAAAAAGAAAGAGAAGAGTTACTCAAAGAATTTAGCAAGCAAACAGAAGGATATACTGGCGCTGATCTGGAAGCATTCGCTAGAGAGGCCGCTATGCTTTCGCTAAGAGAGTCCCCTGATGCAAAATATGTTCAAAAGAAACATTTTGAAGAAGCGCTAAATAAAGTTCGTCCAAGTGTGACAAAATCAACATTTGAAGTATATAAAAAGATGGAAGAAAATTTCATAAGATCTGCAAGAGTTTCAATCCCTTCTGGTGGAAGTTATCTAGGATAATTAAAATACCATCAAAAAGGATATTTTTACCTTATGAGAAAGAGTTAAAAACATTTACTAAATTAATCCTCTATGAAAGCTCTTGTTATTGGGGATTTCCATGGAGAGTTCCCTTCCAAATTCAAGAAGATTATAAAAAATCAAAAAATTGATTTAATTATTTCTATAGGAGATTTCCCTCCTTTTCATTATCGAAAAATCTGGTTCAAATATTGTTACGGAAACGAGAAAGAGTTATGGGAATTCATAGGAAAGAAAAAATACAGAAAATTAGTTCTTGAAGATTTTAGACTTGGTGAAAAACCATTAAAGGAATTAAACAGTCTCAATATTCCAGTATACACTGTTCTTGGGAATGTGGACTATCCTCCTCCTGATGTCTACGATATGCCTGAGAAAAGAGAAAGATCAATGCCAAATTGGATGGAATATAATGCTTTTCCAGATATAATTAAGAAATATAAGAGGATAAAAAGATTTGATTATTCCTATTTCAAATTTGGAAATTATATTTTTATTGGAATGAGGGGGCATAGTGCTCCGGGAGAACCAAAAGGTAAAAATTACAGAAATCATAAAGAAAAGTTGGAAAAGCTTTTTAGAAAATTTAAAAACGAAAACAAACTAAAAAGAATAATTTTTGTATCTCACAACATTATATATCATACCAAACTTGATAAAATAACATCTAAAGAAGCTCATAAAGAAGCAAGGAATAAACATGCAGGTTCTAAACTTGCAAGAGAAATGGTAGAAAAATATCAGCCATTACTGCATCTTGGGGGCCATATTCATGAATCTTATGGAGAGCAAAAAGTAGGAAAAACTGTTTGCGTAAACCCGGGAGCAGCTCATGATGGAAGAGCGGTGGTAATAGACTTGGATGACAAAAAAGGCAAAATCAACAAGATAAAATTTATCAAATAAAATTATTTTGTTGTAACTAGAGTTTTATCCTTCTCAATAATTAAGGTATGCTCTGCCTGAGCTACATTTCTATGAGAAACTTCAATCAACTGATCAAACTGCGTGAGATTGCCATTGTCTTCCAACTGCTTAAGTCCAAACAATGCACTCTGACCTAATTCTTTAACAATCCACCTAGAACAAAAAGGCAAAGTAGAGTACTCTCGAATCACAAGATCAAGAACCATTCTGGCGATAGGGCTCCTAACATTCTTCTCATCAACCAAAGAATATATTCCGGAAGGTTTTCCATCATAAACTCTCCCGTTTCCAAAAGTGGTAAAAGGCTCTATTGCATATGTTCCTTCTTCCATAATACTCTTTGACCCATTGTCATAATTTGGTATGGTCGCACCAGAATGCAAGTCATAATGAGAAATTGAATGTCCTGTTAAGTTAATTATTGGATTAGCCTTATAAGATCCAATTGTCTTCTCTATCTCTTTTCCAATTTCGCTAAACATTATTCCACTTTTTGCAATTCTAAGCGCATTTGCCAAAGCCTCTTCCGCAGCCTTGATCAATATTTTATTCTCTTCAGTATTATCAAGATCCATTGAAATCGAGGTATCTGCAACCCATCCATCAACATGAACTCCAAAATCAATCTTCAATAATCCATAAGCCTTTGTTTTATCATCAAAAGAGGGAGTATAATGGGCTGCAATATCATTGATACTCAAATTAGTGGGAAATGCAGGCTTTCCCCCAAGTTCTTTTATTTTTCCTTCAATTTTTTCTGCAATATCAAAAAGAAGAGCATCTTTTTTCACAATCTGTTTTATATATTCTCTAACTTCCGAAGCTATTTTTCCCGCCTTCAGAATCTTTTGCTTCTCAAAGTCAGACTCTTCTGACTCCATTCTTACCTTTTTTTCCCTCTCCATAAATTTAGTCCCTGATACTTCCTTCACGCCTTTCCCCTGCTTCCTGAAAGGAGCTGCTCCTCCGTAATTTTTTTCGGTCATTATTATATTCTCACTTCTCTATTTTTTAATCTTCGCATTTTTGGAACAAAATTGCTGATCTTTTCTTCGGAAGCCTTTCCGCACCCTAGAAAATTATCTTCATATTTCATAACAACAAATCCTTTCTTCCCAGACTTAAGATTCAATTCCTGACCCATCATCCACTTTTCGGCCTGTTCATCATCCAACTCAAATATATTCTTTTTAACCTGCTCCTTCAAAATCTGAGAACCCTCTATACTTAATTTCACATCTTCCCTTATAATTTTGGCAAAATAAACTCCAAGTCTTTCTACGGGAACTATATTTTCAAGTTTCTTTATCTCCTCATCGGCTGCGTCCCCTGTAAATAAGAATAGCTTTTCCTCACCAAGTTTCATGATTCTCCCGGGAATCTTGTCTATTCCAAATTGTTCTCTAAGACTTCTGTGGACTTCTTGTATCTGCTTCTGATTTAATACTTGTATCATTTTACTTTCCTAAGTTTAGTTATAAAAAATCCCTCTGTATTTTCATCAAAAGGAAAAATCCTGCATGAAGATTTAACATCTTCCAAATACTCTTTATCTTGCCACTTAAGAATGCCTGTGTGGTGTCTTATAGGCAAAGACACTTTCTCAATCTTTATCTCTGGAAATCTCCTGAGAACAAAATCAATTATTTCCTCATCTTCTTCAGGAGCGTAAGTGCAGGTTGAATAAACTAATTCTCCTCCAACTTTAAGAAGCTTTATTGCGGAAGAGATAAGCTTCTTCTGTATAAAAGACATCTTCTTCATTCCATATGCATTCCACATTTTTGCAGTTTTTGGATTAGTTCTCATAGTTCCCTCTCCAGAACAGGGAGCATCAACAAGGATCTTATCGAAAACAAATCCATTTTCATAAAGTTCGTCACAAAGCCTGCTTCCTTCTCTTCTCGTAATAATTGCATTGCTAACCCCACATCTTTCAAGGTTTGAAGAAAGAATTTTCATTCTTCCAAAGTCTGGCTCATTTGCAATGATTGTACCAGAATTTTTCATAAACGAAGCTATTTGCGTTGTTTTGCTTCCCGGTGAAGCGCACAAATCTAATATTCTCTCATCTGGTTTAGGATTTAAAACAATAACTGGAAGCATACTGGAAATTTCTTGAACATAATAATACCCTAATAGATGTTCGAAAGTTCTGCCCAATTCTCCCGGCTCTAATTTGGAATCAACAGTAATTATTTCTGGGCGAGATTTAATCGGTTGAGAAATTTTCCATCCTTTCTCTTCAAGTTTTCTCTTCAATTCTGATACAGAAGTTTTAAGCTCATTTACTCTTATTGAACATATTGGTTCCTTATTCAAAGATTCAGTAAATTGTTCAAATTCATCTCCAAGTAATAATTTCATTCTCTCTTCAAACATTTGCTTCAATGGGTATTTTTGCATAAAAAATAAAAAGGCAGGGTATTTAATAACTTAATGAAAGAGGTAAAAAGAGTTAAAGCTCCTGTAAGATTTGACTTTGGGGGCGGAACAACAGATGTCCAGCCTTTCCCAAAAATGTACGGTGGAGCAGTATTAAACGCCGCAATAAATCGATATATTACGGGGGAACTTTCAGCAAGTGATGAAAGAGTCTCTTTATCTTATTCGGGAAACATCCCCACATCTTCCGGATTAGGAACCAGCGGGGTAATGAACCTAGTTTGGCTTTCTCTTATTGTCAAAAAAAAGTTTGAAAATGAAAGCGATAAAATTGCCCTAGCCGAAGAAGCATATAAATTAGAACAAGCCATGGGACTTGTTGGCGGAAAGCAGGATCAATATGCAGGAGCATTGGGGGGGATAAATTTTCTTGAATTCAAAGACAATAAGGTTATAATTCACAGGTTAAAGCTAAAGCCTTCATTGATAAAAGAGCTTGAAAGCAAATTGATCCTAGTCTATACAGGAAAACCACATTTCTCGGGAAACACAAATGGTAAAATGATTGAAGGTCTGAAAAAGGGCAAAAAAGTCAAAAATTTTCTAAGAATAAAAGAAATTGCAATCCAGATGAAAGATGCACTCGAAAAAGAGGATTTGACAAGATTTGCAGAATTATTGAATAAAGAAACAGAAGAAAGAGCAAAACTTAACCCAACCATTGTCCCAAAAAATATTCAGAAAATGATAAGGTTAGGAAAGCAAAATGGAGCAACTGCTGCAAAAATCTGTGGCTCTGGAGGGGGGGGATGTATTCTTTTCTTTGGGGATAAGCAAAAAATTAAGAAAGCTTTCGGGATTAGATGCATTGATTTCAAGTTTGATTTTGAAGGTTTACACTGGATTAAATAAGGACAAAATTCGAAAATCATAAGCTTTAAATAGTCACTTTATAGTAGTTATAAAATGGACTTAACTAACCTTAAAGAAAGAAGAATAAATGCAATAATAGGATCAAATAACCTTCCACTTGAGTATATAATGTTTGAAGAAGGATACATAGAGATGGGAATCGTAGGAAATCTGTTTTATGCAGAATCCAGAAATTATCGAGATCTTGGGCATTGTATAAGAAAAGAGCATGAGCTAAAGGAAGGATACAATCCACTAAAAGTATTAAAAGACACAGAGAAGGATATAATCAATAGAGTTAATGCTATTAATAGTTATGCTCGTTATAATCCAAAAGTTAATGCGGAAGGGGAGTACAGAGGAGTATTGAACAATTGGATAAGTAGATATCTCGAAAATGAAAGACAGATAAATGCACGAAAAAGAGAAAAATCTGAGGCAAACCTCGATAAAGCTGCGTCAGATAAAATAGAAAAATCAATGGCCGGAGCACATTAAAACCCTTCCAAGGTAGTTTGTTTCTTATTATTCAAAATTGTATTAATATTTATATTAAATACTTGAAAAATATTTTCAACAGCAGGAAGAATTTGATGCTCTAGGTAATAGTCAATATCATAATCTGCATCTTCATGTGCCAGCTTTACCCTATCTCTTACTAATTTCTTCTTTTCGCCAGTGTCCGCGATATAATACTCTATTAAGGCCCCCTCGTCTATTGGAATCTTTTGTTCCTCCATTTTTTTAGCTGCAATAACATGGGGAGAGATAGCTTTATACTCCGAAATCGGCTTCTTAAGCTGAGTTCTGACCAAAATCTCTTTCTTGTCTATTTTTCTATCCTTGAGCTTCCTGGAAACTTCTTTTACAAAATTTAGGGCCCGAATCTCATTTCCATCTTCAAGTATCATCCTCAAAACTTTATTCTGAGTTTCTCTTGCTAGATCACACCAATCTCTTCTGACGGTTTCAAATCCCCTTATTTTCAGCTTCCCTTCCTCTCCAATAAGAGCATATTTTTTCTTTGCTCCAAATTCTCCAGTCCTCTTTGTAACCCATATCCCTCTTTTGTAGAAATCTTCTATTTCGAGCTCCATTATACCTGGAAGCATATTGTTAAGTTTTTCCAAAATATCAGAAACTTCTTTTTTTGTTTTGCCATTTTTTAAGAAGGCAATAGAATCTGTATCAGAATATACCGTCTTAAACTTTGATTTGTCAATATCCTCAATCATCTTTTTAATAAAATCTCTGCTTATAGAAGTTGTAGCAGCAGAAGCCTCGGGGCAATAATATCTAGCCCCAAAAAATCCTTGATATCCATAAGATGCATTTGCGAGAAGTTTGAAAGCATTGCTTCTTGCCTTTGTAATTGCATCTTCTTTTTTCTTTAATTCCGCTTTATACTTCTTTCTTAGAAGAATAATCTCTTTCAGCATTTCTGGAAAAAACCCAGGCTTCTTGCTGAAATAAATCTTATCATTTCCTATATTAACTTCTAAAGAATCCTTCTCCTTTTTTTCAAGAAGCGTGGAAGAAGAGAGATTAAATGTAACAATTATACTTGGCCAATAACTCGTAAAATCAAAGAAGACCACATCCTCATACAATCCTGGCGTTGGCTGAAATACAAAAGCTCCTTCATACTTTTCTCTTACTCTTCTCTTTCCAATTTCATCATGTCCTGGCCTCTTCTCAGGGATTTCATTGAACTTACTAAGGTTATGTATAATATAATCTTCAACATTCTTGGACATTCCATTTCTCGAAACATCAAAAGTGGGCTCCTGCATTACCCTTGAGAATTCCAGCAAATCAGGCCAAAATTTTAAAAATAATTTGTAAGTAAGAGTTGAATCATGGAGATTATATCCAAAATAATCTTTCCAATCCGATTCAGACATTTCTGAAGTTGATTTAAACTCAAACCCCTTCTTGGTATCGCCAAGAAACTCTTTTGCAACATCATTCAAGGATAGTGTCTCAGACTGCATATATTGAGAGTATGCTGTATTAACAAATCTCAACAAATCAATATGGACAATTCCATCAACCTTGCAAGTAAGAATATTACCTCTGTGAAAAATAGGCTGGCTCCCATCAAGTCCAATAGATAGCTTTACTCCATTCTCCTCAGCCCTTGCTTTGAGATAGGGCATATCAAATCCATCACTAAAATATCCTGTGATAAAATCAGGAGAAATTTTTTTTACATATTCGACAAATTTTTCAATTAACTCCGCTTCATCTTTTACATATTCGACAAAATCTATTTTTTCTTTTACTCTTTTCCAAGTTATAACTTTCTTAAAATTATCTGAAATAAGAGAAATCATTAAAATTTTTCCCTTTCCTATCCTAAATTCATCTGTCTCAATATCAAAAGCTAAAACTTTGGGACTAAATTCTCTCTTATCAATTTCCTTAGAAGAAGTTAATTTAACACATAAATCCACATCCAAAGCGGAATCAATTCCTCCAAACTCTTGACTATTATTCAAAATTTCTCCTTCAATTTCATACCAATTCAAAGGCACAATTTTCTTCTCAATTATATAATGGGTTACAAAACCTAAATCATAACCTCTCCTTTTTTCTATCTCATCCATTCCAAGTTCATCCGCAATGTCATGGAGATCTTTATAGTTTGTGGCAAATATTTTAAGAGCCTTAACCTCTTTGCCTAAAAACTTCTTGCTATGTAACTCAACATTCTCGACTTTTGTCCTTCTCCCTTTTATGCTTAATTGTATCTTTTCTATTCTATCTTTAAGTTTCTGGATTTGCTTTTCATTTACATTGTCCCTTAAAACTGCCCAAAAATACACATCACAGGAATCGATAAGGCACACTCTTTTTCCGGCATCATCTCTCCCAATAATTTTAGCATAATTCCTTCCTTCAAAGTCAAAATAGTCATAATCTACAGGAATAAACTTAGTTTTCATAATGGAGAATAATATTAGAATTATTTAAAATTAAGCCAAAGTTCACAAAGCTTAAAAATGATTAATTTCCTTAAATTACATGGAAGATTTACCGAATAATATTGACAGCACTAACGACGATTATAGCGGAGTGCCTGGACACGTCCTAGCAAATAGAGAATTTAATAGAGAACTTAGAAGATATAGAGTGAACGGATTCGGACCAAAATCAGAAATCTTAACAGCTCATGGAATGAGTATAGATAATATAGTGGAACTAAGTGGAAGCAAAGACCCTAAATTGAGAGAGATTTTAGAGGGTCTTAGAAATATGCAGAGAGAAGCTTACCAAGAAGAAAGAAATAGAAGAGAATAAGATTTAAAATCGTCTTTTCTAAGTCTAAAAAGGAAAGTTTGATAAATAAAAACCGATTCGTTATTATATGCCATACGATATTATAATCGGCAGAGATGCCTCAGACAAACAAAAGTTTGGTGATAGAGGACTCGTTTTTATAGGAAAAGGGTTTGTAAAGATGGGACAGTACACTTCTCTAAGCAACAGAATTCTCATGGATGTTGTAAGAAGTCATGTTGTTCTAGTCGCTGGAAAAAGAGGCTCAGGAAAAAGTTATACTTTAGGGGCAATTGCGGAAGAGCTCACAAACCTTCCAAAAGAGATTAACCAAAATATTGCATCATTAATTTTTGACACTATGGGCATTTACTGGACAATGAAATTTAGAAATGAAAAAGATAGGGATTTATTGCAAGAATGGGGACTCAAAACAAAAAGTCTGCCAGCAAAAGTATTTGTTCCCTTCGGTCACTATGATAGTTATGTGCAAAAAGGGGTTCCTGTTGACGAAAGATTTGCTCTTGACGTAACAGAATTAAATCCAGAGGATTGGATTATAACTTTTGAGCTTAATATGATAAATCCAATTTCAGTTTTGATTGAAAGAACAATAACCGGATTAAAGTCTAAAGGGAGATTTGGAGTAGGGGATATAATTGAGCAATTTAAAGAAGATGATAAATCTCCCCAAGAGATTAAAAATGCAGCCATATCCTTATTTGAGGCGGCACGAACATGGGGAGTCTTTTCTGAAAAAGGAAAAGATGCAACTCAGATAAGAGATTTAATTCCTTCAGGAACAACATCTATCCTAGATTTGAGTGTTTACAATTCTATAGGAACATTTAATGTAAGAGCTCTGGTAATCAGTTTGATCTGCAGGAAAATTTTCAATGAAAGAATGGACTCTAGAAAAAAAGAAGAAATTGATGCAATAGGAAAAGGAGCAAATTATCTTTCTTCCACAAGCATAAAAGACACCCCCTTAACCTGGATTTTCATTGATGAAGCTCATGAATTCCTCCCGCTTAATGGAAAGACTGCTGCGACAGATGCCTTAATACAGTTATTAAGAGAGGGAAGACAACCCGGAGTTTCTCTTGTTTTGGCAACACAACAACCAGGTCAAATCCATAAAGATGTTATGACTCAATCAGATATTGTTATCTCACATAGGGTTACTGCAAAACCAGATTTGGACGCATTAAGTTATATAATGCAAAGCTATCTCACAGACAGTATAAACAAATATATGAACGACTTACCATCATTGAAAGGTTCTGCAATAATTCTAGATGACAACTCCGAAAGAATTTATCCTATGAGAGTTCGTCCAAGATTCACCTGGCATGGCGGAGAAGCTCCAACTGCAATAAGCACAGAAAAAGGGCTGTACTAAACTCTCCTAATTCTGCCTATAACTCTATTACCTAAAAGAGGAAAATATCCAAACTTTGGGCTTCTTATCACTAATTCAGTTTCACCAGTATTCACATAAATTACACTACTAAGAAGGTTATTACATGCCCTAGACTCCTGAACACTACCTTGTTTGGCAAAACCTTCCAACCCCGAGGCTTCATATAAAGGGAGTATATAATTTTGATAAGCCCTTAACCTTTCAGAGGGGCTCAATCTTTCAGAAGATAGAAATGATCCTGAAATTCCCAGTCTAAAAGAACTTTCTCTACCTTTTACTTCCTGACTTCCAAAAGAGATTCTATCCCCTACTTTTGAACTTAAAAGATTAAAATAAGCCCTTGGAGAATTTACATCAGGGGAATCTTGATTAGGCAAATTCCTAACATTGTCATAAAGCTCATGAACCCTTTGTTCAACACTCTTATTATTACTCATAAAAAATGAAGAATTATTTGATTTATAAATCTTTCTTAATGTTACTATTATAAAGTAAATACATTCAAACTACTTTAAAATCAACTCTTATTCTGTACTTATAAGGGGAAATCTCACCTGCTTTTTTGACATTCAAAATTTTAATCTTTTTCTTATTTTTTTTAGCCTCCCTTTCAATCATATTTTTCACTGAACTTATTTCATCCTGCTTACAGAAATCATAATAGTAGATTATCGTATTTTTAACACTCACCATAAAAGCCTCTCTTAAAAAATTGTCTTTTAATTGTGGGCGAGGCATAACAATAACATTGAAAAATTCCTTTTCATGAAAAAGTTTATCTGCAACTCTTTTTATATCCCCCGAGACCAGAACTATTCTCTCCTTAAGCTTATTCAAATTTATATTAAGTTTTGCATAATCATTTGCTCTTTTATTTATCTCATTGGAATAAACAACCTTTGCCCTAGAAAGCTTTGCAATAACAATGGAATAAGGAGCCACCCCCGCAAACATAACAAGTACTTTATCTCCATTTCTTATTTTCTTTGCAATTTCAAGTCTTTCATTACTTAATCTTGGAGAAAAATAAGCATCGTCTACATTAAACCTAAATACGCAACCGTTTTCATGGTATAGAGCCTCTTTTGTTCTTTCACCAAAGAGATATTTTGTCTTCTGTTTCCTCAATCTACCTTTGAATTTCCCTGTTTTTTCTAAAACAGTCTTAATTGATTTGTTTCTGTTGATTAAATCTTTGGCAAAAGACTTCTTGTCAATAACTTTAGTCCTATCCGGAAATTTGGCGATAGCTATATTTCCAAGAATATCAAATGAACCATTAACCATAGCGTAGTATATAATCCATTTATTAAAAAGCTATTGTGCGTTAAAGACAAGATTTATAAAAACAGCAGATTATTTTAGTAGATGGGTAAAAAAGGTCTGATTTTCAGTGGTATTATCATGTCCTTATTTTCAATAGGATTCATCTCAGCCCAAACTTTTTCTTTGAGTGATTTTCTTTCAACCATAGACCCAAGCACAGTATTGTTATCTGTCCTTTTCATTTTATTCTTCGCGATAATATATTTTGCAACATCCAAAATGTTCAAAGGGAACAAAGGAGTTCCGGCTGTAATCTCTATATGTGTATCATTACTAATTGTTTATGGTATAAATAGTGCAACGAATGTACAGAATATATTTTCAGGATTTGGAATTTCTAATGATACACTTTATACCATTGCAACGATACTTGCCGTTGCATTCATTATTTTTCTGCTAATAAAACTTAAGTTATGGGCACTCTTCATCTTGGGTTTAGTATTTTTAGGATTAGCAGGCTCCGGCTTAATTTACTCAACAGAACTCGCTACATATATTGGACTAGGACTTCTCGCCATTTGGCTAATAGCATTTCTATTTAAAAAAAAAGTAGTAGTAGGAAGAAGAGAAGTTCCAGATCTAAAAGTACAAGGACCTTCTTTTAACATAAACCTAAATCTGAAGAAGAAAGAAAGACAAGAGCAAAACCTCAAAAAAATCGAAAGAAAAGACATAGGATACCTTAGAGATGAAAGAAACGAGGAAGTAAGAGCAAAAGGAATGGCAGTAGCTGCGGAAGATTATGCAAAACAAGAAGCAGCTATAAAGGCCCAAGAACAAAGAAAAATGGCGGAGGAGAATCAGAAGGTACAACAAGAACAGCAGTCAGAACAAAATCTTCGAAAACAAATTACTTCCACTGCAGGTTTGGGTTCCCTGATACAGGCTTACAATCAACTTCAAATTTCTTACAATGATGTTCAAAAACTAAATCCTACTGATCCAAAATTAAGAGATATATTCGAGGAGATGGTACGAGTAAGAGATGAGATTAAAAGATTAAAAAGCCAAAAGTAATCAAAACCACTTCTTCAAATCCTTCTGCTTACTCTTTTCTTCAATTTCTTCCAGTCTCTCCAACTGTTTATCTACTCTCTCCTCAGAAAAATCATGCTCCTCAACTAGTATTTTCTTTATCTTCGATTTGTTTAGCTTACTAAATTTGATATTAGCATCACTAACATCCGCTTTATGAAATAATGAAAAAATTTCTCTCCAGTCAAATTTATCTTCCTCACTAAGATTGTTAAGTTGCTCCTCAACGCTTTTGAATATCATAATGGGCTGTTTATGCTTCTGAACGATCTGTAGAGCCTTTTTCTGCCCTATACCAGGAATTCCTTTAGGGTTATAATCTGTCCCAACTAAAATTCCAAGGCAGATTAACTGATCAAGATTAAGATTAAGAGAATTGAAAACTTTTTCTAAATCAATTATCTCCGGACTTACTTCAACCCACCCTCTAAGAGTTTTTCTTTTTCTTGCAAGAGTAAGATTTCTTACTAATCTTGGAGTTCCAAATAATAAGCTATCATAATCTTGACTTGCACTTGCATAAACACCCTCTTTTATCCTTGCAAGGTATGATGCTTCAGCTTCTCCTTCTCCTGGAGCCTGCACAACTGCAATTCCCATAGCGATCAGCAGCTCTTTGCTCTCTTCAATCATTTCGCTATTAAGCCTAACAAGCTGGCTACTATATCTCCTCATATCGGAAATATTTTCTTCCTGCTTTGCCTCTTCATATCTCTCCTCAGAAATATCTCTTTTCTCTTTTCTCTTTGCATGAGTCTTATATTTTAAATCTGGAGGCTTTCCATCAAAAACATATACCAGTTTAATCCCTTCTGAAAGCAGACTTATATTTCTATAAAATATCCCAGACAAATAACTTGTAATCCTTCCTTTACTATCCATAAGAGGAGTCCCATCCGGTTGTCTGATACTTGATAAAAATTGGTATAAAGTATTAAAAGCATCAACACAAAGAGTCTTTCCTTTTAAATCAGAAATCTCTATCTCTTCTCTAGGAATTATATCACTTATATTTAATCCCATAATAAATAAAGCATTAACAAGTATAAAAAATTATTGATACAAAAAGCTTTTAAAGTTGCATAAGATTAAGATAAAAATGGGTGAAGAATACGTAAAGATAAAGCTTCCAAAAAATCCTCTTATAGTTCTTATATTAATCTTGGGAGTACTTCTCCTTGTTGCGATAATTTTCATAGTATTTTCCATAATGGGAGTCAGTCAGTTTAATGCACAGAAAATTTCGCCAAATCAGGCAGGACAAAAGGCAATAGCTTTCCTTAACTCAGAAACCAATAGCTCAATACAACTCAAGAATGTAACAGAAATGAGTGGAGTCTACCAAATATATGTTTCATATCAGAATGAAGTCCTGCCAATTTACGCTACTGAGGATGGAAAATATCTCCTTGAAGGAGCTATTCCTCTTAATTAGGGTTTATCCAGATACTCTTCTTCTTCAGTATTCAACTTCAGCTCTTTCCTGATGCTTGGATTTTTTAGTATCAATTTGATGAGAGGAAACTCAAACATTGCTCGCTTTTCCCCGACGTGAACATATTCTGCATACTTTTGCGCAATTGATTTTTTCTTAGCAGTCTTCTGATTATTAAGCCAAATCTTAAGAACTCTATCTGGTTTCTTGTAGCTAGTAAATCCTCTTTTTACCCCCTCCTTAGCAGACGCAATTCCATAACTTAATAAGATATTTTCATAAACAAGAAATCTCCAGTACTGCTGCTTGTATATTCTTCCCTTAAAGACGTCTGCCATGCTCAAAGCGTCATAAGCTTTCTGCAGTTCTTCATTTTTGTACTCTGTAGGGATATTTTCTTCAATCCAAAGCATGATTTGATCAATAGGCATATTAACAGAATCAAAAATCTTAAGAGTATTTTCCGTTGGTTTTTCTTTAAATATTAATCTTAATGCATTAAATATATCTGTCTCTTTATTTCTTTCATCTTCAAGTATCTTAGATGGATCTTCCATCCCTGAAGCAATCTGCAAATCATTTATAGCCGCCCGTAAATCACCTTTAGCTTTTACAGAAATCCCTGTTAGTAAGTTTAAATCCAGTAATTTATTCTCTTTTTTCAATATATTAATCAAAACATCCTTTATCGTTTTGTAATCAATCTCTTTCAGTTGCACAATTTCACAACTCTTCCTTAACTTTGCAAAATTCTTGTCCCAGATGTCATTTGCAGTTAATACAATTGGCCAGGAGGCCGATTCAATTAAATCTGTAAGCTCAGGTAATCCCCCCCAATCTTCTTTTGATATCCCATCAACTTCATCAACAAGAATGATTTTTTTATCATTACTAAGAGACTTTTGTTCCAATGCAGGTCTAAGGACTTCACTTAATCTATCTTTATTCCTTAAGTCAGAGGCATTTAATTCGAAAATTTCAGAATTTGTTTCGCCTGCAGCAACATATGCAAGAGTTGTTTTACCTGTTCCCGGAGGGCCATAAAGAATCATCGCATTCTTTCCTTTCCCAAAATTTTTGATAAAAGATTTAAGCTTATCTATTGCATTTTCCTGCCCTTTAATCTCAGAAAACTTCCTCGGCCTATATCTCTCAACCCAAGGCATTTTAGTAAGAGCAACATCCCTGTTTAGTTAACTTTTCAATTGTTCCAGAATACAGCCTTGAAAATTGTACCATTTTACCCCTTTCCCAAACCTGCAAGAACAAAACTTGCAAGAAGAGCTTGAAGCTGAATGAAAGGATCACTACCTTCAACAATCCTAAATTCCGCATCACCTGTTTTTTCTGTAAGCTTAACTTTAATCTCAGGTTCGACAGGAAGACTCCAGATCTCTTTTTGAATCGACTTAATAACATCCTGGCCAGAAACAGATTCTTTAAGCATTATATCAAAAAGCTTCTCCTTAGCAGTCTGAAAATCTCCCGAAATTGCATAATCCAAAACAACTTTGACATCTTTTGGCTTTGTATTTGAAACCACAGTTGAGACAAGATCAATAGTTATCGATGGAGAAATTGCTGCCGTAGCCTGAAGCAAATTAATGCATCTTCTGCAATCCCCCTCACTCCCTTCATACAAAACCTCTGTGCACTCTGGAGTTATAGTAAACTTCTCTTTTTCAACAATCTTCTGTATAACTTTCTCTATATCTTTCTTTTCGAGAAGCTTAAATCTAAAAATAGCACATCTTGACTGAATAGGATCAATAATCTTGGTGGAATAATTGCATGACAAAATAAACCTACAGGTAGATGAATAATTTTCCATAGTTCTTCTCAATGCCTGCTGAGCTTCAGGCGTAAGAGCATCGGCTTCATCAAGGAATATCACTTTGAATGGAACTGATTCAATTGATTTTGTCTTAGCAAAACTCTTAACTTTATCCCTTACAACATTTATACCTCTCTCATCAGAAGCATTCAACTCAAGATAATTATCCTTCCAGTTTTCCTTGAATAAATCCTTGACAATAATCAGGGCTAAAGTTGACTTTCCCGTTCCCGCAGGCCCCGCAAAAAGAAGATGAGGGATATTCATTGTTTTTGTAAGTGATTCAACTCTGCTTACAACCATATCTTGCCCAACCATTTCAGAAAATTTAACAGGCCTATATTTCTCAGTCCAGATTTCGCTAACCATCATATAACTTTTCCAAAGAAACTTATAAAGATTATTGTATTAAGAATAGATTATAGCCCAACAAACCAAAATATGGAAAGTTTACTTACTTCTCTCTCTCTTCAGTCTACGCTTTCTCTTTTCCTTTCTAAGTCTCTTCCTTTGCCACTTCCATCTCATTTGATGCTTTTTCTTCCATCTACGACTAGAACGTTTCATGTTAATAGAATTTGAATTTTGGTTTATAAAACTTACTCTAGCTGTTTCGAGAATACAATCCGACCAGAAGTGCTTTATCAATTATATGCCCTTTTACCGTTTCTTCAACTTCCCCTTTTGTAGAACCAGGAGACAGACTAATTAAAGTATCCAAGGCATAAAGTTTAAATTGATATTTATGGGTTCCAGAGTGAGGACACGGTCCCCCATATCCACAATTCCCAAAATCATTGATCCCTTCTTCCGCCCCTTCAGGGATGGTACCTTCTTCAATTTCTCTCATATCAGGGCTAATATTCCACAATATCCAGTGTGTCCAGACTCTTGAAGGAGAATCTGGGTCATCAATAATTAACAAAAGGCTTCTTGCATTTGAGGGAACACTCAAGAATTCTAAAGGAGGACTAATGTCTTCCCCATCACAAGTATATCTAACTGGAATTTGCTCGCCATCTTCAAAGACGCTTTTTATTTCCATATAACCTACATTTAAGCAAGATAAAGAACTTATTAAATTTATTTATACAATAGATTAATAAATCAAAATAGGATTTTTACCTCATGCCGGAGCACATTGATTTTAGGGATCAAATATCTAGAAATAAGATAAAATCCTTCCTTTTGATAATCTGTGTCTTTGCGGTTTTGATTTTACTTGGATATGTCATATCTCTTGCATTTGATCCCAGCTATTTTTTCCTTATCATGATAATTGCAATAATCTTTTCTATATTTTACATAATAGTAAATTACTATCACTCGGATAAAATAGCGATTTCAAGTGTTGGCGCAAAAGAAGCAGACAAAATAAAGCACAAGCAGTTCTATGACGTTGTGGAATCCTTGACAATTGCAAGTGGGTTGCCAATGCCGAAATTATATGTCATGAACTCTCCCCAAATAAATGCATTTGCTTCCGGAAGAGACCCAAAACACGCTGTTGTCTGTGTAACACAGGGGGCACTAGATAAACTTGAAAAAAAAGAACTTGAAGGAGTACTGGCTCATGAAATGTCACACATTGCAAATTATGATATAAGATATATGACTTTAGCAGCAGTAATGATCGGGATGATTTCAATAATATCTCAGATATTTCTCAGAAGTTTGTGGTTCCAAAATGGAAATAATAGAAAGAATGAGGGGTTATTTATTTTAATTGGAGTAGTTCTTGCAATAATCGCTCCTATTGCAGTGTATTTTGTTCAACTAGCAATTTCAAGGAAGAGAGAATACACGGCAGATGCTTCTGCAGTTAAGTTCACAAGATATCCAAGAGGACTTATTGATGCATTAAAGAAAATTAAAGCAGAAAACCAACCTGAGAAAAAAGTTTCAAAGGCTATAGCTCCTCTATTTTTTTCAAGTCCATTAAAAAATTTAGGATCTACACATCCTCCGATAGAAAAAAGGATTGAAGTCCTAGAAAGAATGTAATGATTTATAAATTAAAATAAATTTGAGTGAGGATGATAAGAAAACTCTTTCTGAGCTTATTTACTATATTATTACTCTTGTCCTTAATTTCTCTAGGAATATCTTGGGATTTATCTTCTTCCCTAAAATATAGTAATATACAAAATCAAATACCTTCCCTTTCTCAGGTTATAATCCAACAGTTTGATCTGCCTAAACAGGTAACCAATGACTCTGCCTTAATAAGTAGCTTTGTAAAAAATTGGTATTATACAAATTATAACTGTTCATATTGGAAATGTTTTAGCAATTATTCTGCAACATTTCTAGTATCTGAAAAATCGGATAACTACTGGAGTAACCTAACCTACATATTTCTAGCTATCTCTGCGCTAATTGTAGCCATAGTATTATTATTAGTAGAGAAAAAATATAACCTGTTTTTTATAGTGGGAAGTTTGATCATCATTGCTTCTTTACCTTTATTGTTAATAAACCAAATACTGTCTAAGTTCTCTAATTCACTAGTTTCATCAGTAGGTTCATTGTTTTTCTCCCAGTCCCATTACGAGTTTACAAGAATGATTATAATTGGGGCGGTTATCTTCATGATTGGATTAGCTATTAAATTATTTAAGAAAGATTTTAAGGTTCATGAAACATCTTCCAAACAAGATGGTTCCAATATTACAATTAAAAAATTGGATGTAAAAAATAAGGAAAAATGAGCTCTATAATTATAGAAGAAAATAATTTTGACAAGGCAAGAAAGGCGATAAAAGATAATAACCAAAATAGAATAGTTTTTACGAGCAACAATGACGAATTAAACAGAAAAATTTTAGAGAAAGAGAAAATTTCCTTATTGTTAATAAAACAAAAGGGAAGAAAAGATCGGCAAAAGCAGAGGAATTCCGGATTAAATTCAGTTATGTCTAAAATTGCAAAAAATAATAAGATTCAGATTGGGATCTTCTTAGATGAAATAATAGACTCAAAGGGAAATGAAAAATCAGAAATAATCTCAAGAATAAAACAAAATATAAGAATCTGCAGCAAGGAAAAATTAAATATGGAATTTATATCTGTCAGCAACCAAAGAAGTAAGTATGATTTGCAATCTCTGGGTCTTTCACTTGGAATGCCCACCTGGATGATAAAAGATTTATAAAATAATGACTTGTTAGTTTTTAATGGATATAAAAAAAGTTTTGGAATCTTTAAGCCCAAATGAAATTAAGATATTACCTTATTTGGAAGACAAAAATATAGTCTCCATCTGCAAAAAATCAAATCTAGATAAAACTTCAGTTATAAGGTCCCTAGAATATCTAAAAAATAAAGAGATTGTAACTTTAGAATATGATAAAAAAAAGATTATTGATCTTGGGGTAAACGGGATACTATACAAAAAAAAGGGCTTGCCAGAAAGAAGGCTATTAAGCCTTTTGAAGGAAAAAAGGATACTACCTCTAGAAGATACACAAAAGCAA
The DNA here is from genome assembly GCA_963743615.1 of uncultured Nanoarchaeota archaeon. Taxonomy (GTDB): domain Archaea; phylum Nanobdellota; class Nanobdellia; order Pacearchaeales; family GW2011-AR1; genus JAKLIN01. The sequence continues at coordinate 87,743 of CAVUQF010000003.1, read as the reverse complement.
AGCAATCTCTCTGATGATGAGTTTAGAGTGTCTTTAGGAGCCCTAAAAAGAAAATCCTTGATAGATATTGTAAATAATAGAATAATTCTAAATTCTGGAAATGATGAATCATCAAAAAAAATGCCTGAAGAGATATTTATTGAGAGCCTGCCTCTAAATCAAAATTCATTATCCCCCGAACAGGTAATTATATTCAAAGAATTGCAAAAAAGAAGGAATATCATTGAAATAAGGGAAGAAAAGGACATAAGACTAAAAGTGACAGATAAGGGAAAGCAACTGATAAAATCTAGGATAAAGTCAGAAAATTTGATAGAACAACTGACTCCAGGGATTATAAAATCTGAAAAATTATGGAAAGGTAAAAAATTTAGGACATATGATGTAGTTTCCCCTGTCCCAGAGATAAACGGAGGAAAAAGGCACTTCGTAAATCAGGCCTCAGACTACGCAAGAAAAATTTGGACAGAAATGGGATTCAGAGAAATGAGTGGAGATATTGTCGTAAGTTCATTCTGGAATTTTGATGCCCTATTCACAGCACAAGATCATCCTGTAAGAGAAATGCAAGATACTTTCTTTATTAATAAAAAAACTACTCTTCCTGAAAAAGAAATTGTAAGGAGAATAAAAGAAAGTCATGAAAAAGGAATAGATGGAAGCAAGGGATGGCAGTACTCTTGGGATGAAGAAGAGGCAAAAAAAGTCGTCTTAAGGACACACACAACATGTATCTCCGCGCAAACACTCTCAAAACTAAAAATTTCTGAACTGCCCCAGAAATTTTTTGCACTGGGAAAATGTTTTAGAAATGAAACAGTAGATTGGAGTCATGGATTTGAATTCAATCAAACGGAAGGTATAGTTGTAGATAGAAATGCAAATTTCAGACACTTATTAGGCTATTTAAAACAATTCTTCGAAAAAATGGGTTTTGAGAAAATTAGATTCAGACCAAGTTACTTCCCTTATACGGAGCCCAGCGTAGAAATAGATGCTTGGAACTCCGACAGAAAAGTTTGGTTAGAACTAGGAGGAGCAGGAATATTTAGACCGGAAGTCACAATACCTCTCCTGGGAGAGAGTATACCTGTACTTGCATGGGGACCCGGATTTGACAGAATTTTGATCGATTACTATAAAATAAAAGATCTAAGAGAACTGTACAAAAATGATTTGAAAATGCTTAGAGAAATAAAATTCTGGACTAAAACATAATGGAAAATTGTATATTCTGTAAAATAATAGAGGGTGAAATGCCCTCTATAAAGATTTGGGAAGATGAAAAGCACATTGCAATATTGGATATTAACCCAAATACTAAAGGAGTCACTTTAGTTATAACAAAGTCTCATTATGATAGTGACGCAACAGATATGTCTGAGAAGGATTATGTAGCCTTAATGATGGCTACAAAAAAAGTCGCAAAGCTATTGGAAAAGAAACTGAAAGTAAAAAGGGTAGCAATAGTCATGGAAGGTTTGGGAATAAATCATGTTCACGTAAAATTATATCCTATTCATGGACTTGACGAAAAATTTAAAGAAATGTGGGCAAAAGATAAAGTATTCTTTGAAAAGTATGAGGGTTATATTTCAACACAATTAGGCCCGCAAAAATCAATTGAAGAACTAAAAAAACTTGGAGAAGAGATAAGGAAATAAAATGGCAATTGTAACTTTAAACAGACGGCAATTCGAAAAAGAAATTGGGAAATTTGACGAGAAAATGGAAGAAAGGATTGCATTGTTTGGAACACCAATCGATAAAGTTACTAATGAAGAACTGCAGATAGAAATATTCCCAAACAGGCCAGACCTACTATCTTATCACGGATTCAAAAGGGCATTCTTAGCATTTTTGGAAAAAAAGATGGGCCTTATCCAATACAGGATAAACAAATCGGACTATAAAATTATCGTGGACAATTCTCTGAAAGAGATAAGACCTTACACAGCATGTGTAGTTATAAAAAATATAAAATTAGATTCTGATAAGATAAAAGAATTGATTGAAATTCAAGAAAAGCTGCATATAACCCTTGGAAGAAAAAGAAGAAAATTAGCAATAGGTATCTATCCATTGGAAAAGATAAAATTCCCCGTAACTTTCAAAGCGCTTGAACCTGATAAAATCAAATTTATCCCATTGGAATCTGATAGAGAAATGTCTGGACTGGAAATATTACAAAAACACCCGACAGGAAAAGAGTATGCCTATTTGTTATCTGGAAAAGCCAAATTTCCAATATTTGTCGATGCTGAAAATAGAGTACTAAGCATGCCCCCTATAATAAATTCTCAAACAACAGGGAGAGTTACGGAAAAAACAAAGGATGTCTTCGTTGAATGTTCCGGATTCGAACTTAATGTTTTGGAAAAATGTTTGAATATTTTAGTATCTGCCCTTGCAGATATGGGGGGGGAGATATATGAAGTTGAAGTAGATTATGGAAAAGAGAAAAAGATATTCCCAAACTTTGAAACTGAAAAGAAATTGATTAATATTGAAAATGTAAACAAACTATTAGGACTTAACTTAAAGGAAAATGATGTGAAAAAATTACTTGAAAAGATGGGATACAATTGCAATAAGAATACTGTTGAGATACCTCCTTGGAGAATAGACATACTCCAGGAGGTTGATTTAATAGAAGATATTGCTATTGCTTATGGGTATGAAAAACTAATTCCGGAAATTCCAGAAATATCCACAATAGGCCAGGAGAATCCGAAAGAAATAATAAAAAGGAAAATATCTGAAATATTAACCGGGCTGAATGTGCAAGAAGTATCAAATTATCATTTAACAACCCTAAAAGATCAATTCGAAAAAATGGGTATAAATGAAAAAGTTAAGTACATCCCTATTGAAAATTCCAAAACAGATTATAACATCCTTAGGGAGAATTTAACTCATTATCTGCTAAAGATATTTTCTGAAAATGTTAACAATGATTTCCCTCAAAGGATATTCGAGGTAGGCAAAGTCTTCAAGTACGGTGAAAATATAAAAGAGGAGAATAGTCTCTCAATTGCAATTTCCCCAGGTAATTTCACAGAGATAAAACAGAGTTTGAACTATTTATTTAAGATGTTGGACCTAAAAGCAAAATTCAATGAGCCAAAGGATCCCCCAACTTACTTTATTGACGGGAGAGTTGGAGAAATAATACTTGAAGATGAAAAAATAGGGTTTGTTGGGGAAGTACATCCAAAGATATTAAAGAATTGGAAAATAAGAATGCCCGTCGCATTGTGCGAAATTAACTTCGATAAGATAGTAGAAAAACTAAAGAATTAAGATTTGTTCTCTTTCTCTTCTTTATCCATTTTATTCATGAAATCTTTGATGAATTTCTGATTTTTCTCTCTATCTCTTATTTCAAGAAGAGTGTAGTAACTCATATCTCCGCTGGAATGCATTTCAGTCTTAACATCTGTGGCAATTCTATCCCTAACTTCTTTACTAAGGAAAACTTGCCCTTGAGAGATGGCTGCAAGCTTCTTTGCTGTTGAAATCACATTGCCCAAACTCATGAATTTCATGCTGTTCACTCCTAACTTTGCAACAATCATCCCATAATGTATGGAAATTCCAAAGTCTATTTTCTGCTTTAGTAATTTGTTGTGGTCTTGTAAAACTCTCTGAATCTGCTCTGCAGCCTTTATTGCAGTTAAATCGTTATTTTGAGATTTAGTCTTCATTGGAGAAAAGATCAGGAAGATATTTGCCCCATTTTCGTAAACCGCTGCCTTGAATTCGTCTGAAATGGATCTTATCCTATTCATAGTCTCGTTTACCCCTCCTTTCCCAGATTTTATCTCGGCAAAATTTCTTATTCCCAAGCAGACAATAGTTGAACCGTGTTTAGTCCCCTGTAAAGATAGCGAAAGTTCAGCAACATTCCTGCTGTTCACAAACTTAGGACCATTTGAACTAGTATCTTTCCCCTCGCTAATCACAATTCCATCCCTTAACTTAAAACTCTTATTCAAGTTTATCTTTCTCATGAACTTCTTCTTATACAACTTCTTGAGGAAAAAGAAGATCAACACAACCAAAATAATTATAAGAACTATCCAAACAAGGGGATATTGAACAAAACTTACTACTCCTTTCGAAGCCTGCTGGACATTCACAACATTTCCAGTAAGGAATAGATCTCCAGAATATAAATTGCTTCCAAGACTAGATACTTCAACATTGTAATCTCCATTAGGTGCATTTAAAACATATTTTTGACTCTGCCCGACCCCTAGCGAAACATTGAAGACAAGAGATTGATTTCCAAAATTAACTGTAATTGGGTCAGTGTAAGGAACATTGCCTTCATTAGTTACTAAAAGTGTGCTATTCAGTACAGAGATGGTAATATTTTTATTTTCTAAGACCCCGAAGCTCAACTGGGAATCAAGATTATTAGACTTTGCAAAAACTGTCCACGTGCCCGGAGCATCATTATAACTAACAGGAATCTCAATAAACTGCCCCGTGCTTACCTGTTGACGCATAATTCCCCCGTTCGTCTCATTTATCGTGAAATTGACAAGTGAATTCATTTCCTGTCCAGTCTGGTCGTACAAAATGGCTTCAACACTGTATCCTTGCCCGGGAGAGATGCTCTGAACAGTATTCTGAGGAACCAAATTAAGGCTAGTTGGTACTTGATCCACAAGTATATTAAAATTATAATAGCCAACATTCGTTTCAGCTCCAGATGGATCTGTTTCATATGCATTCAAAACAACAAAATACTGCCCTGCAGCAATCTCCGAAGGAAGAGAGAAATTAAATGAGAAATATCCGTTACTTACCGAGTTAGAAATTTGATAGATTGAAGTGTTTCCTGGACCTAAAACATTCAAACCAACGATGCCATTAAGACTCTGTCCATTTACTTTCACAGCATCACCTTGAATAGAAACTTGATCTCCTGGCTTAAACTCTGTATCATTGGAAGAAACTGTAACCTGAACTAAGTTTGAAACTTGAAAAACATTTGAAGAAATAGCGTTCCCATTTAATGAAGCTTCCAACTGGCATGAAGTGGAATTAGCCCCAACGAGACTAGAAGTCAATTGTAACTGTATAGGAATAGGGGGCATATTCATAGATGGCAGACTGGCAAAGATGGGAGGACTCAACCTTTCGGTAACACCATTACAAATTAAATTCACCGAAAAATTGCCGCCTTGATCAATAGTCAAAGAAGTATTAGCAAAATCTCCAAGGTTGTATATGCTATTAAGTGGAGAATTAAAAGAAGGAAGAGCTAAAACCGAATGAGAAAAGAACACCAACGAAAATACAATTACCAAACTAAAAATTATCTTCCTCATTTTTACCAATTTTATAATAGAATTATTATTTATAAATATATTTGTGGATAATTTTAAAAAGAAATTTCACATTGAGATGAAATGATGAATAAGGAGAAAAAAATCAACTTCACTCCTTGGGAAGTTTCTGGAAATGTAAACTATGAAAAATTAATAAAAGAATTTGGAATTTCCCAAATAAAAGAATTACCCGAAGTTTTCAACAAAAATGTCCTATTTAGAAGAAAAATTATTTTTGCTCATAGAGATATACAAAAAATTATGGATGCCATAAAGGACAAAAGAAAATTTGTTATGATGACCGGACTGATGCCTACGGGAAAATTTCACTTAGGACACATGATCCTTGCTCAGCAGATGATTTTTTATCAAAAGTTAGGAGCAAAAATCTACATTGCAGTTGCAGATATAGAAGCATATAACACAAGAGGCCAAAGTTTGGAAGAAAGCAGGAAGATTGCAATCGATCAGTATATAACCAACTATATTGCCTTAGGATTAAAACCTGAAAAATGTGAAATATATTTCCAAAGTGAGAGAAGTAAAGATGCAAAAAAATCAAATGCATATTACAGACTTCAAAACCTTCTTGCAAAGTATTCCACTTTCAGTGAGTTTAAGGCAATATATGGAGAGATAAGTCCTGGAAAGATGATTTCATCAATACTTCAAGCATCAGACATGCTTCATGTCCAGCTACCCGAACTTGAGGGGACCTGCCCCGTGATCGTTCCGGTAGGAATAGATCAAGATCCTCATATAAGATTAGCAAGAGACATGAGCCAGAGAATTAAAGATTTTAAATTCATGCAACTAAGTTCCACCTACCATCTTTTCATGCCAGGACTCGGCGGAGGGAAAATGTCCTCTTCAGAACCAAATTCTTTCATTGCCCTAACAGATTCCCCAAAAGAAGTTGAAACAAAAATAAAGAAATATGCATTCTCTGGAGGGAGAGATACTTTGGAAGAACATAGAAAGCTGGGAGGTAATCCAGACATTGATGTTTCATTCCAGTATCTAAAAATGTTTTTTGAATCAGATGATAAAAAACTTGAAAAAATTTATGAAAATTATAAATCTGGAACTCTCATGACCTCTGAACTGAAAGAAATTCTAATAGAGAAGATAAACAAATTTTTGCAAGAACACCAGAAAAAAAGAGAAGGAGCCAAAAAGGATATCGAGAAATTTTTGATTAAGCGCTAAGCCTTCGCTCCTTATAATATCTATGATGAAAGCCAGGTCTCTTGATTTCTTCTAAGCCTTTTGTCCATTCTGGAGGAGTCTTAAGCACTTTAGGATCATAATAATAAGTTGCGCCATCCTTAGGATCTTTGATTTTACCTTCCAAAATCCCTATCGCAATTTCTAAGGATGCAAAAAACTCCTTCGGATTGTGTCTTAGAGGGTCCTTCAAGAAAATAGAATTATCTGTACCCTCATTAAAGCAAGAATACTGATCAAGACGGAGTATAGCCCCTCTAAGACTTTTATCATACCCTTGCTCAACCCTATGGATGGCTGTATAGGCAATCTCGATTTTTTCCGCCCTGCTGAGACTTTCCCCTTCTCCAAAGATCATCCTAGCCAAAAGTCTATCATCACTATCGCTATTAAAATTATAAATCTTGTAATTTAAAAAATCCTCGTTTTTCTTCTCATTTACAAAATTTTCAATAGCTCCACCGTATGTGGGCCCAGTTTCATAAGCTAAAGGGGGCAAATCAGACATTGGCGGAGCCCTTGCTAAAGAAGGCAGAATAAAACTGTTAATTGCAAATAAAAGTGTGAACAACGAACTTTTTTTCACAAATCCCTTGATAGAAAAATGCTTTTAAATGTTTCTGTTTAGTTTATCCTAATTAATTTTATAAACTTGTCAACTTTGCTTCTGCTATGAAATTTTTAAGTTTACATTGTGATTACATAAAATTCAAACCATTGAAAAAGGCGCTAAAAGATGTTGAACCCCTTTCAGAAAAGGAAAAAGAAGAAAAAACGGTAAAAGAAGCTCTTGTCATTCTGACCGCAGTTGAAAAGGAAGATAATCAAGAAATAGTCGAAGACTACGTGAAAAATATAAAAGAGATTGCAAAACAAGTTAATGCCAACAGAATTGTTCTCTACCCTTATGCTCATTTATCATCAAATCTGTCCGCTCCAGCCATAGCAATTAAAATTCTAAAAGATTCAGAGGAAAAATTAAAGAGGGAAGGTTTTGAAGTTATTAGGGCACCTTTCGGGTATTATAAAGAATTTGAACTAAAAGTAAAGGGACATCCCTTATCAGAGCTCAGCAGAGAGCTAAAATCAAAAATAGGAACAAATGAACAGTATGACCCTAAGCAACTCTTAAGAGAAATTTCAAAGACGAAGCTTGATAATTCAAAGCTTAAAGATAATGACCACAGAATAATAGGTAATGAAATGGATCTTTACAGTTTTAACGAAGTTGCGCCTGGAATGGTATTCTGGCATAACAATGGATTAATAATAAAAAATGAACTGATAAATTTCTGGAGAGAGATTCACAGAAGGAATGGATATGTAGAAATATCGACTCCCCAAATAATGGATCAAAGACTCTGGCAAATTTCAGGACATTGGGAAAAGTATAAAGATAATAATTTTTCAACAGAGTATGAAAAAAGAAAATTCCTTGTAAAGCCCATGAATTGTCCAGGGGGGATGATTGTTTATAGAAACAAGCCAAAATCCTACAAGGAGTTTCCATTGAGGGTGGGAGAAATGGGAATAGTGCACAGAGTTGAACTGTCTGGTGTTCTTGCAGGATTGTTCAGAGTAATACAGTTTACCCAAGATGATGCACACATTTTTTGTATAGAAGAGCAAATAGAGAATGAAATTTCTGAAATAATGAGAGTAATTGATATTTTCTATAAAAAGTTCAATCTTGAATTTGATCATATAGAGTTGTCAACAAGACCTGAAAAAAGGATAGGGACAGATGAAGTGTGGGACAAGGCAGAACAGAACCTTGAAAAAGTCCTTAAAAATAAAAAAATGAAATATCAAATCAATAAAGGCGAAGGAGCCTTTTATGGACCTAAAATTGACTTTCATGTCAAAGATTCACTAGGAAGAACGTGGCAATTATCAACAATACAGTTGGACTTTTCAATGCCAGAAAGATTTGAGTTAGAATATGTAGACAAAGATAATAGTAGAAAACGTCCTGTTATGTTACATACTGTTAAGTACGGAAGTTTGGAGAGGTTTATTGGAATTCTCATTGAGCATACCAGCGGCCGTTTGCCAACTTGGCTTGCTCCTATCCAAGTAAGAGTCTTATCCTTCACAGATAGAAACGAGAAATATGCCAAGAGTGTAGTTGAAGAAATAGGCAATAAAATTCCCAACATAAGGTTAGATGCAGATTTTAGAAATACTACTTTATCTGCAAAAGTCAAAGAGGCTGAAATCATGAGAATACCATACGTAATTGTTGTCGGAGACAAAGAGGAAAAAGATAAGACAATAGCTGCAAGAGTAAGAGGAGATTCAAAGATACAAAACTTTAAAATTAAGGATTTTATCTCTAAAATAGAAGAAGAAATCAAAGAGAGAAAATGAATATACAAAATTATCTAGAACAACTCAAAAAGTCAAAGGACTTTTTACAGTTTATAAAAGAAAATCCAACTGCTTATTTGTGCTCGGGATTTTTTGTTATAGACAAGCAAGAAAACGATAACAAGCATCATTTAGATTTTTTCGTTCCGGGTAAAGAAAAAATATTCAGTTTCCAGATGGAGGAAGAGGGTAAGCTTGCAACCTTGGATTTACTGGATAAGAGAATTCCTGAAAAAATTATAGTAGATTTCAATCTTGACTTTGAAGAGATTCAAGATAAAATAATGGAAAAAATGAGGCAGCAGGAAGTCAATAACAGGATACAAAAGTTCATATTTTCAATGCAAAAAATAGAGGGGAAGAACTTCTTGACAGGAACAGTTTTCCTTTCAATGTTTGGTTTATTAAAAATTGTAATAAGTTTAGATGAAAATAAGATGACTGATTTCCAAAAGAAGTCCTTCTTTGATATGATTAATGTTTTCAAAAAGAATAATTAAGGCTTCTTCACAATCACATTAATATTCCTTTTTGAGTATAGTCCACTAGGATTTTCAGCATCATTGATTTGCACTATCTTGAAACCAACCTTCCTTAACAACTCTTCAAGTTCATTTTTATCATAAAGATAGTAATATCTAGTATATTCTTCTCCATCCTGTTTCCAGGGAATTAGAATCTCTTTTTTCGAGCCAGAAAATTTCTGCTGATTTTTATTCCAAACTGTTATAAAAGCTTCTGAATCTGGTTTTAACACCCTAAATAATTCCCTTAAAGACCTCTCCCTTTTTTTACTCCCTTTAATACAATGCAAAACTGCAATAAAAATTGCATCATCAAAAAAATTATCTGAAAAAGGTAATTCATCCGATTGAGCTTTTGTTAATTCTACATTAAAACCTTCCTTATCCGCATATTGTTTTGCAAATTCTATCATACTTTTAGAGAAATCTACCGCATAAGTTATACCTTCAATTCTGGAAAAGTTTCTTCCGCTGCCGCAACCCAGATCTAAGATCCTTCCCTTCTTATTTTTCAGGAAATCTGTAACTTCTTCAATTGGTTTAACTCTAAACTTTTTCCAGGGCTCCGCGATTTTATTCCAAACTATTCTTTGATTGGGTACTCTCATAAAATTAAAAGACTAAAAAAGTTTAAAAGAGTTTCTGAATAAGCACATTTATGGAAGAAAAAATATTAAAAAAACCAGTAAGAACAATGTCAGGAGTAACCCCCCTAAGCGTTGTTTTGAAACCAAAAAAATGCAATCACGGGACATGTATTTACTGCCCCGGGGGAGAATATGTGCCCCAAAGTTATACAAACAAAAGCCCTGCGATAATGAGAGCTTTAGCTTTGCAGTTTGATCCCTATGCCCAGGTAAAGAACAGGTTATATGTACTAAATAAAATGGGCCATCCAACAGAAAAAATTGAAATTATAATTCTTGGAGGAACATTTTTAGAATATCCCAAAGATTATGAATACGAATTCGTAAAAAGATGCTATGACGCACTCAATGGAATTGATTCTCCTGATCTTGAAACTGCAAAAAAAGTGAACGAAACTGCAGAACATAGATGCATCGCAATGTGTATAGAAAACCGGCCGGACACTTGCTCCCCCGAAGAAATAAGGAGAATGCTTGAATTTGGAGTCACAAGAGTTGAAATAGGAGTTCAGATGCCTGATGATGAAATATACAAAAAGACAAATAGGGGACATAAAGTGAAAGATGTAATAGAAGCATCCGAAAACCTAAAGAATGCAGGTTTCAAATTAGGATATCATATAATGCCCGGCCTCCCCTATAGTAATCCTGAAAAAGATTTAAGATTATTCAAGCAAATCTTTGACAATGAAGAATTCCGCCCAGATCAGCTAAAAATTTATCCTTGTCAGATTATTGAGGATTCTCCACTTGCTAAAACCTATAATATAATAGGTTTCAAGCCATATACAGAAGAACAAACGCGCGAAATTATTGAAAAAATGATGAGGCTAGTTCCAGAATATTGTAGAGTAATGAGAGTAATACGAGAATTTCCAAAAGAGAAATTAGTAGAGGGAATTGAAAAACTGGATCTAAGAAAAGATATTGAGTATAACTTTAGGAAAAATAAAGAAAAGATAAAAGAAATAAGAATGAGAGAAGTTGGCTTCAATAAAAACGAAGATCCAAAAGTAAAGCTGGATATTATAAAATACAATGCCTCAAATGGAAAAGAATTCTTCCTACAATTTGTAAATAAAAACAATATTCTGTTTGGTTTGCTCAGATTAAGAATTTCAAATGGGAACGCAATTGTAAGAGAACTTCATGTTTACGGACATTCAGTTAAAATTGGAGAAAAAGAAGAGAATGCAACACAACATATCGGGCTTGGGAAGAAGCTTCTGGAAAAAGCAGAAGAGATTACAAGGCAACATAATATCAGAAAGTTATCAATAATATCTGGAGTGGGAGTACGTGAATATTATCGAAAATTAGGCTACAGCTTAGAAGAATTTTATATGATAAAGCATTTAAGGTGAGTTCGTAGTCAAAAAAGCCCACCCGGGTTTGTTGATCTTTTTGTCATGACTCTAACTATCTTCAAGATCTATAAAAGTTAATGCCCCGACCGAGATTCGAACTCGGGTCACGGCCGTGAAAGGGCCGCATTCTTGGCCTCTGAACTATCGGGGCGTAAAAGACATCGTATTTCCTTTACCAAACTTTCCTTTAACAACTTTTTAAATATAACTAAAAAATAAAAAGAAAAAAAGGTAAAAATTATCTTCTACCTTTTTTATCTTGCCATGCAACAAATCCAAGGATTACATAAGAGGCAATTTCTGCTAAAATTAGCAAGTAAGGAATTACACCTAACAGAGGTATAAGTGAGAGCCAACCCGAATATTTCCTCTTCTCAAATATTCTCCATTTTGATATAAACAACAATATGCCCACGGCAATCCATCCAAGTATGGGGATAAGCAACAAAAAGACCAAAGGCCAATCAAATCCTCCAATCTGAAGAATCATCGCACTTCTTGCAAAAGGGATCCAAGCCAACCACGATTTTTTATACTTAAGCTTCCTTGCAATCTCTGAATACACTAAAGAGGTATAAATCCAGACGCCAATAACCAATATTGCAAAAAACACTGAAAATGCCAAAATCATGGGAGCTACCCACGCCTGCATTCCAGGCCAAATTCCATTTGAATAACTTTGCATCATCCCAAAAATCTCATTTCCTGTTATCATTTTCACCTCCTTTTTGATAGTTAATTTATGAGCCTACACGGATTTGAACCGTGGACCCCCGCCTCTCTTAGACATATCTGGGAGAGATGCAGTTCATATGAACTGCAATCATATAAGAGCGGTGCTCTAACCTGGCTGAGCTATAGGCTCACATCATTATCCAGATAAGGTATAAAACTTATTTAAAAGCTTTGTTAGTAGAAAGAATCTTGCTATATTTCTATATATAAAATTATAAAAACCTCTACACTGCAGTCTATTTATGGAAGAAGAGATTGAAGAGAAAAGAGAGCCAAAAAAATCAAATAGGGATGAACTTGTTATTGAGGCAAAGAATTTCTTTGATTTCTACAAAAAAGAGCTAGGAGAATCAATAAGAAAAGGAAATAACGTTATTTTCCTTGATTTTATGAAAATTACTGAATTTTCAAATAAATTATCTGATGAAATTCTTGCAACCCCTGAGGAAACATTAAGTCTTATTGAAATAGCAATAGAGGAGTCAGGATTAATAAACAAACCAAGAGTAAGACTTACCAATCTACCAGAGTCTCAAAGTTTAAAAATAAGGGATCTCCGTTCAAAACATCTTGATGAACTTATAATTTTGGAAGGAATAATAAAACAATCTTCCGATGTTCGTCCACAGGTAGTAAATGCAAAATTTGAATGCCCTTCATGTGGAACAATACTTTCTGTTTTGCAAATTGAAAAAAAATTCAGAGAACCAATGAGATGTTCCTGCGGCAGAAGAGGAGGTTTTAAACTCCTAACTAAAGAAATGGTTGATACGCAAAGATTAGTAATAGAAGAAACTCCCGAGTCTCTTTCTGGAGGAGAACAACCCAAGAGAATAAATGTTTTTGTAAAAGAGGACTTAGTTGAGCCAAAAATGGAAGAAAAAACAACACCGGGAAGCAGAGTAAAAGTAATAGGTGTTTTGAAGGAAGTTCCTGTTCCTCTTCAGGGGGGAGGAGTATCCACAAGATTTGAACTGGCAATTGAGACAAATAATATAATCTCTTTGGAAGAAACTTTTGAAGAATTGGATATCTCTGAAGAAGATGAAAGGCAGATAATAGAATTATCGCAAGATCCTAACTTATTTGATAATCTTGCAAAAAGTATAGTTCCAGGAGTCTGGGGCTATGAGGAAATAAAAAAATCGCTAATTTTGCAGTTATTTGGAGGAGTAAGAAAAATATACGCAGATGGTCAAAAAAAGAGAGGGGATATTCATATATTGCTAATAGGTGATCCAGGAGTCGCAAAATCAGTAACACTAAGTTATATTGCAGATATTTCTCCAAAAGGGAGATATGTTGTTGGAAAATCGGCATCCGGTGCAGGATTAACTGCTACCGTAGTTAGGGATGAATATTTGCGAGGATGGAGTCTTGAAGCGGGAGCAATGGTTCTTGCAAACAAAGGAATAATATGTATAGATGAATTGGAAAAAATGGATCCCCAAGATAGAAGTGCAATGCACGAGGCCATGGAACAACAAACGATTACAATTTCAAAAGCAAACATTCAAGCTACATTAAGAAGTGAGACCTCCGTTCTGGCAGCCGCAAATCCCAAATTTGGAAGGTTCGATCCATATCAGCCCGTTGCACAGCAAATTGATCTACCCCCAACACTGATAAACCGATTTGACATTATTTTTACATTAAGAGATATCCCCGATAGAGATAAAGATCAAAAAATCGCAGCGCATGTTTTGTATGAACATACAAAAAGTGAATCTTCAGAAACACTTATTCCTACAAGTATTATCCGGAAATATATTGCATATGCAAGACAAAAAATAAAACCCCTTTTGAATCAGGAAGCAATGAAAGAGATAGAAAAATTTTACGTTGAATTAAGGAATACTCCAATAGCTTCAGAAGGAGCAATGAGACCCATTCCAATATCCGCAAGACAACTTGAGGCACTAATAAGAATGTCAGAAGCTTCTGCAAAATTAAGATTAAGTGGAGTCGCCACAAAAGAAGATGCAAAAAGGGCCATTGACCTTATGAAATACTATCTTATGCAAGTTGGATATGATTATGAATCAAAAACATTTGACATTGACAGAATTAGCAGCAGAATTACCTCTTCACAAAGGAACAAAGTTTTTGCAGTAAGAGATATTATCTCAGAACTTGAAGGAAAAATCGGGAAGATGATTCCTGTAGAAGAAATAGAAAAAGAATTGGGAGATAGAATGAGTCAAAGTGAGATAGAGGATGCTTTAGTAGAATTAGAAAAGAACAGTATTATATTTAAACCCAAACAAGGATTTATCCAGAAGATATAAAATGAAACCATTATTATCAGAAGAAACAGGAGACAGATCTATAAGAGATATAATAAATCAAGAGTTAGCAAAAATATAATCATGGCACAACAAGATTTCAAAAGAAACATCGCGTACAAGTTAAGGATAGGAGATTTGCTAGTTGGAAAGCCAATTATGGAAGCAGATAAATTCATATTCTTGGAATTAGGAGATAAAAGGATTATAAGAGTAAATATTATTGGAAACGTAATAGAAAAATATGACAGCACAGGAGAGAAGAGATACTCTTTCCTTACGCTTGATGATGGATCTGGACAAATAAAAATAAAAGCATTTGGGGATGACATTGAAAGGCTAGAAAATTTAAGTCAAGGACAGACTATCGTGACTATAGGAGTTTTAAGAAATTTCAATAATGAGGTTTACATCTCCCCAGAGATTGTAAGAATTCAGGATCCTAAATATCTTCTTGTAAGAAAGATAGAACTTGAAAAATTAACACCGGTTGCAAAAATTCAGAATTTAGGCCAACAAGAATCAATAAGGGACAAAATCTTGGAAGATATAAAGAAGTCAGAAGAAGAGGGGGGAGTCTATGTTGACAAAATAATAATGGCCCACAGAGAAACTTCTGCAGAAATAATAAATCAAGAAATTCAAAAATTTTTGGAAGAGGGAATCATATTTGAGCCCCGACCCGGAAAAGTAAGATATCTTGGATAAAAATAGAAAAGAATTAAAAGTCAAAAGGTGTCATAATCTTCATGAGCCATAAAAGGGGGATACTGATAATTTCTTTAGTGCTAGTCTCTGTCTTTATAACTTTTATTAGCGCATCTGGAACTCACCCCGCAGATCAAGTCGTTGTGGGCATTGATGGAGTTTCAACAAATTTGAACTCTATAACATCTAGCACTCTAGGACAAACTCATGTTTATACCGCAGGAACTGCTCCTGATCCCGGACATGATGCAAGCCAAATTTGGGTTTCTGTGAAGGATGGAGAAATGACTCTTCTTTCAGCTCTACAATCACCAGACAGGCTTTGTCCCAATCCTTCTAGTCCATTAACTTACACTAGTGTAAACATTCCAAATCCAAGTCATCTGGCTACAGAAATTAATTTAGCATCGGGAGAAAGTCTGCAACAAGCAATCAATAGCAAAACTTATTGCTGTGTTCCGGACTGCACTGGAAAAAATTGTGGAAGTGATGGATGTGGAGGAACTTGTGGAACTTGCACTGGAAGTGGGATGAGTTGTAATGCGGGAGGTAATTGTTGTAGTTTTAATATGGGAAACCCTTGTCAGGTAAATGCCTGTACCAATGGAAAAACAGCTTGTGATGGGTCATGTACTGAAACTTCTTATGTATCAGTAGGAACAAGTTGCGGTACAGATGCAACCTGTGACGGCTCAGGGAATTGTGTTAGTTCATGTTACACCTGCTCAGAGTTAGTTGATACATGTGGAACGTCTAGTGATGGATGCGGAGGAACTCTGAACTGCGGAACATGCGGAAGTGGAAAGACTTGTGCAGGGGGTAATTCTTATGATTTCCCCCCTCCAGAAGGTGATCTTAATGAAGGATATTCATGTTGCGCTTCTAATCTAGGACAAAGTTGTGGAAGCGATATTTGTGGTGGAAAAACAATCGGATGCGATGGAACATGTAGTGGAAGTGCCAGTTCCGATTTATCAAGAGGAACAACTTGCGGTACAGATGAAACTTGTGATGGCTCAGGGAATTGTCAAGGATGGTCTGGATCAGATTGCTCCAATTGCCCCTTCGGCACAAGTAGTGTAACAAATAACGGAGTTACATATGAATATTGCAAGAACGATGGAACTTATTGGGGAATTTCTAATGGATATAGCTCAAAAGGACCAGTTGGGTGTGCAGTATACTCCTATTATTGCATTTGGCAAGCAACAGACCCCTCAAGTTGGGGCACTTATGAATGCCCTGGAGGAAATTCTTGGCAAATGTATCCTGCAGGTTCCTTCTAAGCTTTCCCGAAATTATACTGCTAAACTTATAAAACATTTATAAATTATCTTGCCACAACTAGATCATGGAATCCTATGAAAAGCTACTTGAAGATGCATTCAAAAAAATAAAAAAACCAGAAGGAAATGGCGAAAGATTTGAAATTCCAAAAATAGAGGGACACTTTGAGGGAAAGAAAACAGTATTAACAAATTTTTTTCAGATAGCATCATATATAAGAAGAAACCCGGAGCATTTTCAGAAATTTTTGCTGAAGGAGCTTGCATCCTCTGGGCAAATTGAGGGAGATAGATTAGTTTTAAATCAAAAAGTTCCAAGTGCAAAAATTAATCAAAAAATCGAAGTATATGTAAGAGAATTTGTGCTATGCAAAGAGTGTGGAAAACCAGACACGGAGTTAATAAAAGATGACAGAATGACTTTTATTCATTGCCTTGCATGTGGAGCAAAACGTCCCGTAAGCAAAATATAAAATAAGAATCTTTAAAAAACTAGAAAATTTCTAATAAAACATAATAAAAACCAAAGGAGGTTAAAAAATGGCCCTAGAAGGAAGATGTATGAAGTGTAAAGAATCGAGAGAAATGAAAAATGTTAAGTTAGAAAAGACAAGCAGAGGAACTTTCATGGCAAGAGGAACCTGCGCTGTATGCGGAACAAATATGGCAAAGATCCTATCTGCAGAACAAGCTAAACAAATCAAATAAGAATGCTCGTTAAAATCATAAGATCACACCGTGACATTGTCGCAATATGTGACTCCGAACTGATTGGTAAGAAATTTGAAGAAGGAACATTTCAACTAGATGTTAAAGAGAGTTTTTACAAAGGAGAAGAACTTTCAGAAGAAGAAGCCTCTGTAATAATAAAAAAAATGGTTCGAGAGGATGCAACCTTCAACATAGTTGGGAAAGAGTCTGTCGCACTTGCAATAAAGCAAGGAATAGTCCTGGAAGAAGGCGTAAAAAAGATCCAAGGAATTCCCTTTACTATGATATTATTGTGAAAAATTCAATTACTTAATTTTATAAATCCCCATCTCGGTGATTTATCATAATATGGAAAGAAAGAAATTCAACAAAGGTAAAAGTGGAGAAGTAGAACAAGAAAGCATCTCAAGAGCTCCTCTTCCAAAAGGTGATGAAATCATTGGCATCGTTGAACAAAGATTAGGAGGAAATAAGATGATGGTAAATTGTCTTGATGGAAAAACGAGGAATTGTAGAGTGCCAGGAAGATTGAAAAGAGAATTATGGTTACGTCCTGGAGATGTTGTCATTGTAAAACCATGGGAATTTGATAAAGAAAAGGCAGACATTATCTTAAAATACAGGCTAAACCAGATTGCTTGGCTGAAAAAAGAAGGATATCTAAAAGACGAAACATCTGAATTCTAAAATGTCTAAAGGGATTTTAAGATTGGGTATGAAACTTCTTTTCAATAAAAAGGTAACCCCGGGTGTACCGGCAATAATAAGAAATTCAAAGGATGAAATACTCTTAGGAAAAAGAGACAAAAATTTGTTAACTTATCCAAATTACTGGGGTTTGCCTGGCGGTTTGATAGAATATGGTGAAACAGTTGAACAAGCAATAGAAAGAGAATTGAAAGAAGAATTAGGAGTAGATTCTAAATTTATCAAATATGGAAGACCTCTTATGAATTTGCCAACAAAAGAATACCCCGAGCAAAGTTTAAGCATTACTGTTTATTGCAAAATATTGGAAGAACCAAAACCTAAAGATGAGACTTCTGAAGTCAAATGGTTTAAACCTAAGGAAATAAAAGAGATGAAACTTGCATATAACCACAAGGAAATTCTGGAACAGGAAGGATTAATATGAAAAAGATAATATCAAACAAAGTCGGAAGCATCATAAAAGAAAAGGAAAAATTGGAAACAGCCTTGAATGTGAAAATATCTAATAGAGGCAAGGAGCTTTTTATTGATGGATCTCCCGTAGATGAATATGAGGCCGAAAAGGTAATAGAAGCAATAAACTTTGGGTTCAAGACTGAAATTGCGATCATGATAAAAGAAAAGGAGCTTTCACTAGAAATTTTAAGTATAAAAGATTTTACAAAAAGAAAAAATATGAGAGAAGTAAGAGGAAGAGTAATAGGAACCAAAGGAAAAACCCTAAGAACGCTTGCAGAGCTTACGGACTGTTTTTTTGAAGCAAGAAATAATGATCTTGGAATAATTGGAAGTCCTGAAAAAATGAAAATTGCACAAGAAGCAGTTGTAAGTTTAATAAGAGGTTCAAAACAGTCTAGTGTCTATAAATACTTAGAAAAGCATCATATAAAGCCCATTAATGATTTAGGATTGAAATAAGAGAATAAACAAACTTTTAAATATATAATCTCTTCATCTAAAAACAAGTCCCGGTAGCTCAGTCGGTAGAGCGCATGACTGTTAATCATGATGCCAGAGGTTCGAGTCCTCTCCGGGACGCTTATTTACCTAACAATCCTAAATCTTAGGAATTCATTAATAGTCATTCCTTTGTTCCTTACATACTCTGAAGTATACCCCTCCCAAACTGCCCTTGAATGCGCTTCTTTAGCTTCAGGAAATTCTTCAAAGAAAAATTCTGTCCTGTCTCTTTCATACCCATGAAATGCAAAAAGTTTCCAAGCTTTTAACCTTAAAGCCTCCGAACTCACAACCAAATCCGTATAACCTGCTTGAGCAGGGTTGAATGAAGATATAGCTGGAAGTTTTTTCATATCTAGATAATACTTTCCATTTCTTTGCTCCCAATTTAGACCCCTCCTTTTATTCATCGCATTTGTAAGAGGACGGCTAGAAAATGTTCCCGCCTCTGCAGAAAAATCAAACATAAAGTTGGGATCAAAGTAAGAGTGCTTCTCTAATAATAATGGAAGAGAGTAAAAGATATGACTTTCCACTTGAGGTATAACTTCCCTTCCTAAAATTTTTACAACTCTCCTTGGAAAGGGTCTTAATTCTCCCCACCCGTCTCGATCTTCTCTTGA
The DNA here is from genome assembly GCA_963743615.1 of uncultured Nanoarchaeota archaeon. Classification (GTDB taxonomy): domain Archaea; phylum Nanobdellota; class Nanobdellia; order Pacearchaeales; family GW2011-AR1; genus JAKLIN01. The sequence goes on along the minus strand of CAVUQF010000003.1, from coordinate 68,247 downwards.
AAGAAGGTTTCTTTCAAGAACTTGGTCTACTAAAAATTCGAAGTAATAATCATCCGTAAGAATATCTCCTTCCCTCACAAATTTATTTTCCCATCCCTTCACTTCCTTTTGCTTTGGATTCTCATTTCCAATTTGAACACGCACCATATAAGACAAATGCCATTTAAAATCTGAAAAAAAAGGGTTAACTTCTAAATAAGGGGGAGATAAGGGAAATCCTTCTAAATCTTTATCTTTCCAAGAAATAGCCTTGAACTCATCTGAATAGTCCATACCTAAAATTCCAGCCAGACCATGCAACCCCTTATGATAATCAAAATTCTTCCCATCAATATCCCAAGGAGCTTTTTTCCAATTTTCAAAATTATCCCCTAGACTCCCAATTCCTGCCTTGGTCTTATCAAGAAGATCAACAAATTCTTCCTTAGTTATTCCGGGATTATTATAAAGGATTGCAGGCGGAACGAGCCAATCATTCGCGGAACCCATTAAACTACCTTAAAAGTAACTCTTAAATAGATTATTGTTCCAAATTTATATCATGAAAAAGTTAAAAATTCTAGTTGCAATGTCTGGAGGAGTTGATTCTAGCGTAGCTGCACTAATTATGAAAAAGGAGGGATATGAAATTGTTGGAGTCTTTATGAAAAACTGGTCGGATACCAAGAATGAATTTGGAGAATGCAGCTGGAAAGATGAAAGAAGAATGGCGGTGAAAATTGCTTCAATGCTGGATATTCCCCTCATAACCGTTGATTATGAAAGAGAATATAAAAAACAAGTAATAGAAGAAATGTTTAAGAAATATAAAAAAGGGATAACTCCCAATCCTGATATTGACTGCAACAAAAAAATAAAATTTCCCAATTTAATAAAAGAGGCAAAGAAAATTGGCGCAGACTTTATTGTGACCGGGCACTATGGAAGAATCAAAAGATTTGGAAAGAAGTTTAAATTACTAAGAGCAAAAGATGAATCAAAAGATCAATCCTATTTCCTTTACACACTAACACAAGAAGAATTAAAAAATACTTTATTTCCTATAGGAGACTATACTAAAAAGAAAGTAAGAGAAATTGCAGAAAAGGCAGGCCTTCCAAATTTTAATAAAAAGTCGACAGTGGGAATTTGTTTTATTGGAAAAATAAATCTCAAAGATTTCCTTAAAAAGAAAATAAAACCAAAAAAAGGTAAAATTCTTGACCCCTTAGGAAATGTAATCGGAGAGCATGATGGAATTTACTATTATACAATAGGACAGCGCCTCGGACCGAGGTATGGATTTGAAGTCAATAGGAAAGGCAAGGACAAGAAAAATCTCAAAAGATGGTATGTAGCAAGGAAAGATGCAAAAAAAAATATAATAATTGCTGCTCCTGAAGGAGATCCATTACTTTATCGAAAAAAGATAATTATCACAGAACCTCATTGGATAAATCCTGTTAGGGAAGATAAAAAATATAAAGTTTATTCAAGAATCCGCCAAGTTGGAGAACTAATTCCATCTAGTCTATTTTATAATAAGAATAAAAGAAGATTTGAAGTTATTTTAGGAAAGGAGATAACTGGAGTTTCAGAGGGCCAGGCAATTGTTATATATATGGGAAAAGAGGTCCTTGGCGGAGGAGTTATAAATTTTTAAATAGAAAATACTTTAGTAAGCTATGGAAATAGACGAAGCAATAAAGTCAAGAAAAAGTGTTCGAGACTTCAAGAACAAAAAACCCGATTGGAGGAGAATTATTGAAGCGATTGATTCTGCAAGGTCATCCCCTTGTGCAGCAGGTAATTTTACGTTGAAATTTCTCATCGTAGAAGATAAGGAGAAAATACAAAAAATTGCGGATGCCGCAGAGCAGTCATTTATCGCAACGGCAAATTATCTTGTAGTGGTTTACTCCGATCCTTCAAGATTGACAAATCTCTTTAAAGAGAGGGGGAAAATTTATTCTAGACAACAAGCAGGAGCTGCAATTGAAAATTTTTGGCTATCTTTGATAGATAAAAAATTATCCACGTGCTGGGTTGGTCACTTTGATGATGAAATGATAAAGAGAACATTAAGAATCCCCGATAAAATGGAATTAGAAGCGGTTTTCCCTATTGGATATGATTCTGGAAAAACAAGTAAAAGAAAGAAGATAGAAATAGACCAAATTTTATATTTTGATTCTCATGGAAATAAAAAGATGAAAACTCCTCGCAGTGTTGAGACTTAATTTGTAAATTTCCTTTTTGTTAAATTTTCTGGAATTCTATACTCTACCCATCTCACTCTCTTCTCCCTTATAGTCTCTTTCAACTTTCTTTCATTAGAATTCAGAGAAGATTTTCCGCTTTTAACTTCAACAAATACAACTTCATCAATATTTTTTTCATCCATTCCATTAAAGACTATAAAATCAATTGGCTTTCCTATAAACTTTGCTTCTGAAGGATTAAAAGGAAAATCAGGAAGATAGGGTGCCAATTGTTCAGAAAATTGCCCAGCAAGAACAGACCGTGATCTTTGTATAGCTTCTTCCCTTATACCTGGGAGACTATTCTTAACGAGCTGTTCCGTAATCTTTTTTCCTATAAAATACCCAATTGCAAGAAATAAAACTGCTACAAGAGAAACAAGGACCAATGTCAATACGTCCACCATGAAGGACATTATATCTCCCCTATTTTTAAATATTTAAAAAAAAGAAAACTCCGGATTTCTCCGGAGTTCAACCAAATAAACTAATTTTATTTTTGTTTGATTTCTATCTCCAAACTTCTATTCCCAAGTCAGACATTTCCCTTGCAGCTGGAATCTTCCTCTCCTCATCTGCATCTCTTCCCAGCACATAAGGAGACTTAACACCAGTCATAATTGTAATAACTCTAACTTTTCCCTGGAATTCTTTATTGATTCTTGCTCCAATGATGACATTTGCCTCATTGTTCAAGTTTTCTGAAACAGTCCTTCCAATGGTATCGAATTCTTCAAGTTTCAAATCAGGTCCACATGTAACATGAATCAATGCTCCAGTAGCACCCTTGTAATCCACATCAAGTAGAGGATTCGTAAGTGCTTGCTGAACAGCTTCAGTTACTCTGTGGGATGAAGAGTCACTCTCCCCAATTCCGATAACAGCTACTCCGCCATTTTTCATAATAGCAGAGACATCTGCATAATCCAAGTTAATTAAACTTGGAAGAGTAATTGTTTCAACAATTCCCTTTACCATTGTACTGACCAGTTCATTAGCAACAGCAAAAGCTGCTTCAATTGGAAGTTGGCCTGCGATGTCCACAAGTCTATTGTTGTCAAGAACAATTGTAGTATCCGTTGTTTCTCTAAGCTCTTGTAAACCAAACTCAGCTTTGTCGATTCTTGCTTTTTCAGCTTCAAAAGGCATTGTAACAACCCCAATAACAACAGCTCCTGATTCTTTTGCAAGTTGTGCGACAACTGGTGCAGCACCTGTTCCAGTACCTCCACCCATTCCGCCAAGAACGAATACCATATCTGCTCCGGCAACAGCCTTTTTCAACTCAACAATAGCTTCTTTAGCAGCTTCACGTGCCTTTGAAGGCATACCCCCTGCACCAAGTCCCCTTGTCAATTCCTTTCCAATAAGAACTTTTTCATCTGCCTTTGTAACACTTAAGTGTAAAGCATCAGTATTAACTGCATAAACAGTTGCTCCATTAATACCTTTGTTAAAAAGCCATGTTACTGTATTACATCCGCATCCACCAACACCAATAACTTTGATATTTGCCTTTCCTGCCTTTAAGTCATCAAAATTAATGGAATGAGTAGCAGCATTTTCTATTGCTTCTTTTGCAAAGTCTAGTACCATCTTTTGTTTTTTTCCTCCTTTCAAATTTTTTGAAACCTTTCCAAGAAAGGTTTAAATAGTTTGCAAATTTGCAACTATTATAAAGAAAAAGCGCCTCATCAACTAACGTTAATCCAATCTACTTGATGTTTGAATTAATATTAAAGAAGTGAGGTGCTTCTTATTTAAAAATTCTTCTGTAGTAAATTGGTAGCTAAAAGATATTAATTTGAGTTAAATATTTCGAGAATTTTTGCATTAATTCCTTCTTCTTCACAAGATCTGACAAATTCTTTTGCATCTTCAAGAGAACCAATTTGGTTGCCATAATGCATTGGAATAACAATACTTGGTTTTATGGTCTTAACCGCTTCTAATGCCTCTTCCACATCCATAGTATACCTTCCTCCTATTGGAAGAAGAGCCACAAATTCTGTTCCCTGTTTTTTATATCCTGTAAGCTTTTGCATTTCTGGAATAAGATCTGTATCTCCCGCGTGATAAATTGTAACACCATCAACTTTGATTATATAACCTACCCAATCTTCACTTTTTGGATGAAAGGTCTTAGTAAGATTATAAGCAGGAATTGTTGAAATCCTTATTTTTCCAAAGTCAAATTCTTTGCCTGGTTCTGTAATCTCAATTTTTATTGGAATATTTGTTCTGACAACTTTACTTTGGCAATCTGCAGTAATAACGATTCTTGAGTTAGATTTTATTACTTTATTTATATCTGCAACACTGCAATGATCAGGATGACTATGAGTTATTAAAATTAGATCCGCCTTTTCTAGACTTTCACTTATTAAATAAGGATCAATATAAATTACCTTACCTTCAAAACTTTTTATCATAAAACTAGCGTGTCCAAGCCATTCCAGCTTAACTCCCCCAATATCCATAATCCTAAAAAACAGAAGTTCATTTTTAAAGATTATTATCTACAACTAATAATAAGATTTCTCAAACATTCTAGCAATTTGGAGCATCTTTTGTTCTTGAAATTTGTCACACATAATTTGCATTCCTATAGGGACTCCGCCAATCTTTCCTGCAGGAATACTTATGGAACAATTTCCAGCAAGGTTGGAGGGAGTCGTCAAAGCATCATATTCATACATTTCTTTCACAGAAATTTTTGTTCCTATTTTATGGGGCAACTTTGAAACAGTAGGAGAAATAATGCAATCGACTTTTTTAAAAATTTCAGAAAACTCTTTTTCAATCAAATTTTTGATTTTCAAAGACATCTGGTAATATCTACTCCCATATTCTTCCTTGGAAATCTCACTTCCCCCCAGAATCCTTCTTAACACTTCCTCTCCAGCAGCATCTTCAATTTTCTTTCCATATCTTCTTCCATCAAATTTTCTTGTCCCTGAAAAAAATTCTACATAAACAAGAGGATAATAAGTTTCAATAGCTAAATCAATATCTTTAATAGTCACATTTTCGACTTTCCAATTATGCTTCTTAGCCGTTTCATTTATTCTATTTAAAATTAGGTTTTGTATTTCCTTATTCTGCAATTCAAAATTTAAAACACCTACCGTAAAATTCTTGGAAATCCTTTCAACTTCATCAAAATTAATTTCCTTAGAATCTTGGGATATTGAATCTCTTTCATCTTTTCCTTTTATAACACTCAATAACAAACCTGCTTCAGATACATTCTTTGCAAGAGTTCCAATCTGATCAAGACTCATCGACAAGTCAATAAGTCCATATCTTGAAACAGAAGAATATGTGGGTTTTATTCCTACAACACCGCAATGCGACGCGGGATTCCTGATACTTCCTCCTGTATCACTTCCCAAAGCCATATCACAAAAACCCGCTGCAACTGAAGCGGCGCTCCCACTTGAAGAACCTCCTGGAATTAATTCTAAATTTACTGGATTTTTTATTGGGCCAAATGCGGAGGTTTCACCACTGCTTCCGGAAGCAAATTCATCCATATTTGTCATGCCAATTATCAGCCCATCCTCTTTCCTAATTTTCTCAATGACTGTGGCATTGTAAGGAGCCTTATAATCTTCAAGAACATGGGACGCACATGAAGCAATCAATCCTTTAACATTTATATTAGACTTTACAGCAATAATTTTACCTGCAAGCTTCCCCGCTTTTCCAGATTTCATTTTTTTATCAATCTCTTCTGCTTCCCTTAACAACTCTTTTTCATCCTGCAGATGCAAAAAGGCATTTATCTTGCTTCCTTGCTTATCATTTTTCTTTATTTCATCTAAATACTTCTTTAGTTTTTCAACAGTTGTCATTTTATATCTCCTTTATCAATCAGAAACTTTATGTTAGGTGCAACACTATACTTCCCATTTTTTATGTCTCCTATATCTCGCCATTTAACTTCTTGAATTGGATACACTGGTTTTATCTCTCCCCTATTAAGCAATTTAGCTTCGTAGTGAATTAAAAGTATGCACATTTTTTCTACTGTTTGAGGATTCTTCCATAAAATCATGGGATGTAGGGGTTTTATAATTTTCATAACTGCATTATTTTCCTCTTTAACTTCTCGGTGACAAGCCTCTTCCAAACTTTCAACACCTTCCTCAATCGTTCCACCAGGAAGTTTGTAAAAATCATCCTTATCATCCCTATTAACTAGCAATCTTCCATCCTCGATAATTACTGGACCGGAGGCGATTATATATTTCATTCCCATTTCTTCCTTTCAGCTATTATGAAATCTTCAGATTTATTTGGAGCATTATCAAACATTATCTTTTTGAAAGATAAATCACATTCCTCTCCATCTTTTTCTCCCCTTTCAAAATCCATTCTTCTCACCGAGGGTTCCTCATCAGAAACTTTTACCTTAGACATCTTCTCAGAAAAAGAATCTAGCATCTTTTTTGCTTCCCTTTTTACCTTTTCCTTTTCTTCTTCAGAGAGATTATGGTAAAGAAAATTGTCCATATTTCCTTTAGAATTAATAAGTTTATAAGATTAATTAGGGAGATAAAATAGGATTCTCTAAATATACCTTTTTGAATCCAAACACTCTTTCAAATATTTCATCATAGGTCAGATTCTCTCCATCATTATTGTCATAAACGTCTGCATATTTTCTCGCATATTCCTTTACAAATTCCAATTCCGCATCTTTGCCAAGATTTGTCCCCTTATCTCGAGAACGGAAATATCTAAGCTCCATTATTAATCTAGCTTGAATTATATCCCGTTCATTTTCCATATGAGAAATAAGTTCCTTATAGAAACACCATTCGTGTGCACAAGGTGAACCCCTAGCCAATTCTTCTAATCTCTTATCACTAATCATGAGTTTCAAAAAAATCACCCCTATTTAAAATTAATTATAATAAAAAGAAAACCCCACTCTAAAAATATAAATCCAAATGAAGACCTTTGAAAATGACTATTTACCAGCCGTCATCCCCATCACTGCTGGAATCTTCGTCCTCATCTTCGTCCTCATCTTCATCTACGTCTTCTTCATCTTCGTCTTTGTCTTCTTCTACTTCTTCACCTTCGTCTTTATTTTTGTTTTTGTTCATTTTAATCCTCCTCTAAGGATAATGCTACTATTTATTGAGGTTTTTAAATTTATTCTTTGACGAAAGAATAATAAAATAAACTCAAGGGGTTAATCTGTCACGATCTCTTGGAAAGAGAACTGCTTCTCTAATATTTTTCTGTTCTGTAATTAACATTGTAATTCTTTCTAGGCCAATACTCCATCCAGCATGAGGAGGAGCACCATACCTAAAACTATCAATATATCCTTCGAAATCTTTAGGATTCATTCCTTTTGCTTTTATCCTTTTAATCAGCAAATCCGGCAAGTGAATTCTTTGTCCACCAGAAGAGATCTCTAAGCCTCGATAAATTGCATCAAAACCTTCACTTAATTTGGCATCTGCTTTCCCATCTTTAGGCATTATATAGAATGGTTTTATACTTGCTGGCCACGAATGAACAAAAACAATTGCATCTGGAAAATTCTTATCTAATTCCCTTTCATTTTCTGGAGACAAATCTTCACCATCTTTCATCTTCAGAAGCTTTACAGTTTCATCATAACTTATGTATTTTACCTTTGGAACTTTTAATTTCAGTTCCAATACTTTAATTTCACCCTTGCAATTCTCAAGAAGCTTCTCTATAATATATCTGACTGCTTCTTCCAAATACCTCATCACCTCTTTTTGCCCAGAAAAAGCCACTTCTATATCCATCTGCCTCGACTCATTCAGATGTCTTATAGTATTATGCTTTTCAGCTCTCCATACAGGAGTTATTGTAAAAACTTTAGCCATAGGAGAACATGCAAGCATCTGCTTGTATAATTGTGGACTTTGCGCAAGATAAGCCTTCTTTTCAAAATATTCTACTTTAAACAATTCCGTTCCCCCCTCACTTGCAGCAGAGATTATAGAAGGTAACTGAACCTCAAAAAATCCTTTATTGTGAAAAAATTCCCTAAACCTAAAGGCAATTTCACTTTGTATCTTAAAGATTGCCTGAATTTTTTCTCTGTGTAAATCTAGAAATCGGTTATCCAGTCTCTTTGGCAAATCCGTTTTGGAGAATTCAGAAACATCAATGGGAAGAGTCTCAGCAGAATTAAAAATTTCTATTTTCTCGGGGATAATTTCCTTTCCACCCGGCGCTTGTTTTGAATCTTTAACCTGCCCTTTAACGTAAATAACAGACTCTCTAGTTATTTTATCAATCATATCAAAAATCTTATCATCTGTTTTTCCCCTTACTGCAGTAATCTGAATAAGCCCCGTTTGGTCCTTTAATAAAAGAAACTTTATCTTTCCTAACTCTCGTGTACTATTCACCCAGCCAACAATCGAAACTTCTTTGATATTTTTGCTTAGAACTTCGGTCACAGAAACAATCTCCTTATCTAGCTTATCCAAATCCATTAAAATTCAAGAGAAAAGTTATATTTAAAATTAATGGTAATTTTGTCAAATTTTAATCTTTTTTTACATGCTTCGCAATAATTTCCATTAAAGTTTTAGCATCAATTTTCCCTTTAAACTCTCTCATCATCAGACCCATATAAGCATTTTCGGACAGCCCTGGTTTTTCTTTAACTAAATTAATGATTTTTTCTTCAATTTTATCAAAATCATTTTCTTCAAATTTAGATGCCTGAGAAAATTCCATTCCGTTTCCAATTTTCTCCATAACCTCTTTCACCTGTCTCTCACCAATTTTCTTCTTTGTGACTGCTTCCAAAATTTCAGTTAAAATATCTTTGTTAAATATTTTTTCTATCTGGAGTCCACTAAGATTGTTTTTAGAGGCTAACTCTCTAGGATAAAGAACAAGAATCTTCGCGACTAACTCTGGATTTTTATTTGCAAGGATAAGCTCATTGAATTCCTCGACTTTATTCCCCTTTAATATTAGCTTAATTAATTCTTCATGTAATCCATACTTCTTTAACTCCCCTGCTATTTCTGAGGACAATTTTGGAAGATTCCTTTTTACTTCATCAATAAATTCTTTCTTTATTTTTAATAGGGGTAAATCTGTTTCGGGATACATCCTTGAAGCTCCGGGCATGGGCCTCAAAAATTCAGTAGATCCATCAGGAAAGGCTTTTCTAACCTGAGCCTCAATTTTTTTATTCTCCCTTAACTCTCTCTGAATCTCAGAATTTATAGTCTTAACAATTAGAACAGGTTCTTGAACACCTTTAATTTCTATTCTTGTCCCCCCTAACTTTTTAAGAGACATATTAACATCTTGCCTTATTGTACCTATTCCCCTTTTGACATCACAGCTTCTCAAAACATTTCCAATATAAAGGGCAACTTCTTTTGCCGCTTCAGGATTAGAAATATCAGGAAAAGTTGCAATCTCAATTAGTGGAATTCCAAGTCTGTCAAGTCGGTAAGTGACTTCACTATCTTTCTCTGAAATTATCCTAGCAGAATCTTCTTCCAAACAAATTGATTGAATGCCAATTCTCCCAGAAGCGGTGTCAACATAACCATCTGCAGCAATTAAAACAGTTCTCTGAAATCCAGAGGTATTACTACCATCAATAACCATCTTTCTCATTATCTGAGTTATGGGGATTATTTTACAATTTAATAGCAAAGAAACTTGAAGTGCAATTTTAAGAGCATCCTTGTTAATTTCTCTAGGGGGAGATTCATCTAACTCCACTAGACAAGTTGTATCTTCATATCCTTGATAAACAAAATTCTTGTTTAAAGAAGATTGATACTTTGCAGCAATATCCACTTCCCCACTTTCTCCAGCTACAGCATGTAACTTTCTCCTTATAGAAAAATCTGGATCTTCACTCCTTAAAACAGAAGGACAATCACAAAACAACTTCTTTGTATTCAGCTGCTGATGAATCTCAAGACCACACTTAAGACCCAACCCAGAATAATCTAATCCATTATTATCCATTAAAATTAAAGAGAAAAAGATTATTTAAAATATTACTTAAGTTGTATTTGTAAATTATCCAAATCCTTATTCATCTCAGAACAGTTCAACCCCCAATCCTCGCTACATTCTCTTACAATTTCATTAAAATAAGATTTATCCAGCTGAACATACTTTGCAAGGCATTTCACATCAAAGGTATCACAAAGTAATCTGAATTCTGCTATTTCTTCAGGAGATGCATTTTCAAAGTGAGATACCAGAGATGTCCTAGAATCTATTATATTATTATATAGTACCTTAATGGAATTTGAACGAGGCTTGTTAGCATCATACTTACTACCAAATATCCTCATTCTATTAATTTTATGAACAACCAAATCTTCTGGACTTAAAACATTATAACTAATACCACCATTACTCAATCTTCTACGATTTGATAATTCTCTTTCAAGTGTGTGTTTAAGCTTACCAAAGTGGGTCTTAGAATCTCTTTTATGTTGTATGATAAAAGATTCGTCCCCTTTGGAAATATGGTAATCAAAAGTATAATTCCTTTTAACCAAACTAGTTTCATATCCCTTACTTTCTAAAGAATGTCTTAAGGGATAAATCATGTCTCTAAATTCATCCAAGCTGCCTTGCCATAACGTCGAAAAATCCAAATCTATAGTTTTTCTATGAAATCTCTCTGGGATATAACTCTGAACACCCATACCCCCTGCAATATTACCACTAATTTTCCCCCCCTTCCCAATCTCTTCTACAGCCATTATTCCATCTAAAACAATGGGATCTTCCAAAACATAAGAGTTGCAGCAAATTTGTTTAACCATTAAAATTTCATTATTTCTCTTGTATTTAAATCTTACGAATGTAACCCCTATCTAGTTAAAACAATTCTCTAGAATCGTCAAATTCTAGCCTTTTATTAATTTCCCCTGCAAAGTTTTCGAGCATCTTTTCTTTCACTTTATCCCTACTTTTAGCCCATTCTTCATGCCCCAAAACCCAGCCAAGTTTGACCAGAGCAGTCTCAGAAAGCATATCTTCAAGGTAAATAACCCCCGTTTCAAGTAGCTCCCTTCCAGCGGAATATACATAAGGATCAAGCCTTCCAAAAATTGTCTGAGGGGCCGCACATATAATCATCCCCCTATTTTGAACTTCTTTCAGCTTCTTAACCCAGGAATTTCTTGAACCTTCCGTCGCAACCTGTCCGATACCGGTAAATTCTACAATCAGTCCTTTGTACTTATTTTTCAAATAATAATCTAAAATATCCGGATCTTGCCCAGGATAGAACTTAATTAATGCAACTTTTTCTTCAAATTTGGAATCAAGTTTTACCTTATTCTTGTTTCTCAAATTATATCCCGAAATTTTATTAATTCTATCAGGAAAGACTTGGGCAAGAGGCTTTGCATTAACCGCTTTAAATGCGTCCCTTCTTGAACTATGTAATTTTCTTACTTTTGTTCCTGGCATTGCATAACAAAAATCATCATTGGTTGTTCCATGTCCGACAAGAGTTACCTCTGCAACGTCAGAAATCGCAACCAATGCAGCGCACTGAAGATTTAAATTAGCATCACTGCTTGCCCTGTCGCTGCTTCTCTGGCTATAGGTCAAAACAACAGGTTTATTCAAATCTCTGAGAAAAAATGAAAGAGCTGCAGAAGTATAATGAAGAAAATCCGTGCCGTGGGTTATTATAACTCCTTTTATTTCAGGATCATTCAGCAGAGATTGTGTACTTTTAGCAAGTTTCTGCCAATCTTTATAGTCCATATTTTCAGACCATTTCATAAAAGGAACCTCTACCTTTGTTATATTTACCTTATCAAAAAGGTGCGGATAAAATCTAAAAAAATCTTCGGAGCTAGTTAGGGGATGAACTCCCCCTGTCTTTGCATCATACCTAGAAGCAATTGTCCCCCCTGTTATTATCATCGCAACATTAGGTTTATCTTTATCTCTCTTAGTATCAATTTCTTTTTTCTCTTCAGGAGAAAACTTTTTCAAAACTTTTATTTCAACAATATCTTTCTTGTTAAGTCCAAAATTATATCCTGATTTCAGCTTTAAAAGAATAATCCCTTTCTCAGAATCGGGACTTTCAAGAAGAGTCCCTTCGTAAGAATTTTTCATTAAAGAAATTTCAACATAATCTCCAGAATGTGCTCTTGATTCCATAAGCTATCTAAAATTAAAATCTATAAAAAACTATCCATTAACTTAATAAATTCTTTAAATTTAAACTTAAAATGGTTATGATAGGATTGGAAATCCATGGTTATCTAGACACAAAAGAAAAATTATTCTGCAACTGTAAATCTATTCACGGAGCAAAATTTACAAAACCCAATGTTCACATCTGCCCAATATGTACCGCTCAGCCAGGTTCAAAACCCATGCTTCCAAACAAGGAAGCAATTGACAAGACAATCCAAACTGCATTAATTTTAGGATGTAAGATAAATAATGAACTCATCTGGCAAAGAAAGCATTATAACTGGCCAGATTTACCCAAAGGCTACCAAAATACAATATCGGGAGCGCATGCTTCTCCTGTTGGAATTGAGGGGAAATTCCTTGGAATAAGAATCCGAGAAGTTCATCTTGAGGAAGATCCTGCAGCTTGGAATCCAAAAACAGGAGAAATTGATTATAATAAGTCTGGGAGCCCCTTGGTTGAGATTGTTACAGAACCAGATTTTAAATCTTCAGAAGAGGTGCAAGACTGGTTAAAACAGTTAATTATAACCCTCGGTTACATAAAGTCTATTGATAAAAATTTGGGGTTAAAAGCAGATGTAAATGTTTCCCTTCCAGAACTAAAAGGAGAAAGAGTTGAAATAAAAAATGTCAACAGCTTAAAAAATATAAAATCTGCGATAGAATATGAAGAATCTCGTCAGAAAAAAGAGGGGGTTCCAAGAACAAAAGAGACAAGAATGTTTGATGAAGCCAAGGGAGTTACAAAAAAGATGCGTGAGAAAGAGACAGAACAAGATTATAAGTTCATTTCAGATCCAGATCTACCCATAATTCTCCTTAATAACTCTAGAATAGAAAAAATAAGAAATTCTCTTCCCGAAACTCCTCAAGAAAAATTGCAAAAATTAATCAAAAGATATAATATTCCTGAAAAATACGCACAAATTCTTTCAAAGAAACTTGAAATTGCAGAATTCTTTGAAGAAGTAATCAAAAAGGTAGAACCAAAGCTTGCAATTCAATGGGTGACAATAGAGCTTCTTAGAGTTCTAAATTATAACAAAACATCTCTCGATTCTCCGAATATTGAAATCAAACCAGAACATTTCATTGAACTTCTGAGTATGTTAAAAAAAGGAACAATCACAGAGGAACAAGCTAAAAAAACATTGAACAAATTTGTTCCAAAGTCATTTTCTCTGGAAAAAGAGTTTAAAGGAAATGAAAAGATAACAGATAAGAAAGAAATTGAAAAAATTTTAGAAAAAGTATTAAAGGAAAATAAAAAAGCAGTTGAGGACTTCAAAAAAGGGGAAAACTCTGCACTGAATTTCCTAATCGGCCAAGCAATGAAAGAATCAAAGGGTAGAACAGACACAAAAATTGTTAAAGAGATATTAGAAAGAAGATTAAAGCAATAGGCCTGCGAGGATTCGAACCCCGATTAACCGGTCCGAAGCCGGTTGTGCTATCCGTTGCACCACAAGCCTAAGAAATTAAACAAGGTTAAGTTTTTATAGATTGTTCTTATTATAAAAAAATGGTACTAAAAAAGCATCATAAAATTCTAATAGGAAGTTTCAGCTTCTTCGTAATCATGCTGATAATTCTCTTAGGATTATTAATGTATTCTTTGTATAACCAGGAAAACAAGAATTATGAAAACTTAAGAGATAATATGTCTGAATTACAAGCCAATACTCAGTCTCAGATCAACTCTATTACTTCAAATCTTTTACAATTACAAAATAATACTCAAAGTAGTCAACAGCAAGTTCAACAGCAAATAAGCCTCCTTAAAGCAAGTTCAACAGATGATTTTTCCGGAATAATCCAATCTTCGGATCCTTCAATAGTAACTATTGTAACTTCTGCAGCACAAGGCACGGGTTTCATAATTAACTCAAATGGTTATATTGTAACAAATGCACATGTATTAGCAGACAGTAATGGCAACTTAGCTTCCAATATACAAGTCATAAACAATAATCAGCAAATTGTAAACGCACAGTTTATTGGATATAACAGAACATTGGACATTGCTTTACTGAAAGTACCGGGCAATTACAACGCTTTAACCTTTGGAAATTCAAACAGTGTACAAGTTGGAGACAAGGTAATTGCAATAGGAGATCCCTTAGGGTTACAATTTTCAGTTTCAGAAGGAATTGTATCTGCCATAAACCGACCAGGTCCAAATAACTTAAATTATTATATACAAACAGATGCTTCACTAAACCCAGGAAATTCAGGGGGCCCTCTAATAAACCAGGAAGGGCAGGTTATCGGAATAAATAACTTCAAAATAAGTGAAGGAGAAAATCTTGGATTTGCCCTAGAGTCAAATTATATAAAACAAGCAGTCAATGAAATATCACTGCAAAGCCTAAACCAGACATTGATGAATTAAAATGGAAAACAAAAAATCAGAAGAGGGAATAACAATAAAAAAAGAGGAGGATATGCCCGAGTGGTATACCCAAGTTTGCCTTAAATCCGACCTAGCTGAATACGGTCCAGTGAAAGGTACAATGATAATAAAACCTTACGGATATGCTCTCTGGCAAAAAATTCAAGATTATTTTAACAAGGTATTGAAAGAAAAAAATGTTTCAAATGCATATTTCCCAATGTTTATCCCAGAATCCTTTTTCAAAAAGGAGTCAGAACATGCGAAAGGATTTGAAGCAGAAGTAGCATGGCTTGAAAAGACAGATTCAGAAGAGAGGATTGCATTAAGACCTACCTCTGAAACAATAATGTACGATGCATACTCTAGGTGGATAAGAAGTTGGAGAGATCTCCCCTTAAGAATAAATCAATGGTGCAATGTTGTAAGATGGGAAGTCTCACAATGTAAACTCTTCCTGAGAAGCAGAGAATTTCTTTGGCAGGAAGGCCATTGTGTCTATGAAACAGAATCAGAATGTGATGAAGAAGTAATACTTTTCCTAGATGAGTACGAAAAGCTTTGCAATAATCTTTTGGCGATTCCCTTAATAAAAGGCAAAAAAACGGATAAGGAAAAATTTGCAGGAGCCAAATATACAACCACGATCGAAAGTTTTACCTTGGAGGGAAAAGCCTTGCAATGTGGCACTTCCCATAATCTAGGGCAGGGATTTGCAAAAAGCTTTGGAATATCCTATCTTGACAAAGATGGGAAAAAAGCTCTCCCATGGCAGTCTTCTTGGGGATTTTCGACTAGACTTATTGGGGCTTTGGTAATGGCACACTCAGATAATAAAGGACTCGTTCTTCCCCCAAATATCGCACCAACACAAATAGTAATAATCCCAATACTCTCTTCAGAAAAAGAAAAAATTTTGAAAAAAGCGAGAGATATCTATAAGGAACTAAGTAAAGAGTATGAGGTAATTATTGATGAAAGAGAAGAATACTCTCCCGGATGGAAATATTCAGAGTATGAGCTAAAGGGAATTCCTATTAGACTAGAAATCGGTCCAAAAGATTTGGAAAAAGAGCAGGTTATTCTAGTGCGAAGGGATAATGGAAACAAAGAGTCTATAAAAATAAACAAACTTAAAATAGAAACAAAAAAAATAATTGATGACATACAAAATTCTCTATTTGAAAAGGCAAAGAAATTTCTAAATTCTCAAATTGTTGAAGTCAATACCTGGAGTCAGTTTGTTAAGGAAATAAAAAATAAGAAGCTAGTTCTTGCAAAATTCTGTGGAGACCAAGAATGCGAGGAAGAAATAAAAGACAAGACAAGAGGCGCAGGTTCAAGAGTCATCCCATTTGATCAGAAAAAAATCTCCGGAGGATGTGTGCATTGCGGAAAACCAGCAAAGTATTGGACCTATTTTGGTAGAAGCTATTAATCTCTAGAAGAATAATTTTTACATTTAAATTATTCAGTTATTCAGCACTTTCTTGCAAAAAAGAGTTGACCTCATCTTCTAACCTAAAGGTTATCTCCAACAAGGAGCTCAACTCTTTCTCCACAATTTCTTTTTCCATCTTGCGTTTTTCTAAATTCATTTTCAAGTCCTTCAGAAATTCCCAAGCCTGAATTAATTAAGAATAATCCCAACCCAATCCAGACCCGAAGAAAATCATTGGATTAAATTGAGTGTTTATTAGTTTTAGTATAGACTAAGATAGACATTGCACAATTGATTCCAAATCTCAGTCCATTCATGCTACTATTAGATAACACCTATTTTTAAATATTTCTTTAGTCTTTTTCAACTAAGTTTTCAAAAGTTTTTTTGAATGTTTTTAAGTCATCAAATTTTACTTGGGCTCCCACAGCATTTTCATGTCCTCCTCCAGTTGCCCCACTTAATCCCTTTATCGATTCCAAAACTTTCTCTCTTATATTTTTCCCCCTAACAGAAATATTAACTTTTAATCCAGAAACATATGCAACGACTATAATCTTCTTTGGAAACCTATAACTTAGTTCATTGGAAATATCTGAGCTTATACTCAACTCTCCAGCATATTGAAAAAATAAAACTCTACTGGAATTATCTCCTATTCTAGTTGCCTTTTTCATTAATCTTTGATATTTCGAGTCTATCTGTTCAAATCTCCTATGCATCATATGATTCAAAGATGAATCCTCAAGAACCTCATAAGGAGTATTTGTCTTAATCATAAATTTAATCATATTAATAACATTAGTTGTACTATCTTTAAGAGCAAAACTAAATATTCTTGCAATCTTTCCAATCTGAGAAGTATAAAATATTTCAAATGCTTCCCTTGAGTCTACAGCTAAATCCGGATATTTTTCCTTAAATTCTGCATAAAAATCAGGAAAAAATCTATCAGAAATGCTTCCAACAACAGCAAGCCAAACAAGATCTTTATTACTGTTAATTTGATAGCAAAGAGCAGTAACTGGTTCTTCAGACTTTTTTCTATTGAAGAGAGGATTATAATAATTCACAAATTTTGGGATTTGTTTTTTATCAACTTTATGGTGGTCAATCCAAACAACTGGAAGATTTATCTCTTCTATACGTTTGAAAAAGCTCTCAGAAATAATGGGCTTATCTAAGATAAATAAGCAGTCTGGATTTAATTCTGTTATCTTCCTAAAGTAAGTCTCATTCAAATCTGGAAAAGATCTTATAGGAAATCCCTTTCCTCTCTTGGTATATTTCTGTAATAAAAGAAAACTACATAATCCATCAGGGTCATTATCAAAAAGGAATAGAGGATTACTTGAATTGTTAAGCAACTCCCTAATCTCGTTGACCTGATTTTTTGTCAGCATAAAGAAAAAGTAGCTTTAAAGTTTAAAAATCTTCATTTATCTCTGTTTCTAATTTGTTGTATCCAAAGAAATCAGTAGTATAATTATAAGCTCCCGCATTTAAAAAAATTATTTTATCTCCTTTATCAATTTCTTTTTTCAAGTTTACCCTATATCTAAATATGTCATCTCTAGTGGGAGAATTTCCTTTGATTAAAAATAATTCTCCTTTATCATTTTCAGAAAGTTCTCCTTCAACAAGAAATTTTGTTCCTGTTAGAAGAGAATCCAAAGCGCAATTGTAAATAGTAGTATTAATAACGAGAATACTATCATATTTTTGTATAACTTCTGTTATAAGCTTAATGCAAGGAGCGGCCAAGAATCTTCCTGGTTCAATGACTGCCTCTATACCTTTTTCATCCATCCATCTTTTTGCATCTTTGAGTTTGGAAGAGATATAATCAAAAACTTGAGTATTTGAACTCGCATAAAGGCTGGGTAATCCCCCTCCAAGATTAATAATGTCCACCCTATTAAGGCTTTCTTCGTTAAGAGAATCTTTCAACTCATCAACAATTTCCCACTCCGAAGTATTCTGAGATTTTCTATGTATATGAATTCCCAATTTCCCAATAAAATTATTATTTTTTATCTTATCAATTATTTCATTAATCTTAAAAGAAGACATCCCATAAACAAAATACTTTCCAGTTCCAATTCTATGTTCTTGAAATTTCATCCTTAAAGAAAGATTAATTTTTATGCTTAATCTTTCAACAGTTTTAATCACTGTAGCCAAATCTGTTTCATTATCTACAACAAAATTACGGACCCCTTTATTTAGTATATCTTCCATATCCTCTTCAGATTCTGCCTGAGTGAAAAACCATATTTTAGATCTATCTTTAATATCTTCAATTTCTTCCTTTAAATGAATCGAAAAATCAACATTATCTCCCTCAGAAATTTCTTGCAGAACCTTTCCAACAATCCTATTAGTCTTGTAAGAATAAGAGACCTTTAATCCAAGCTCTTCCAATTTTTTTACCTGCTCTCCTAAGACTCTTTTTGAAAGTACAAACTTAGCTTTCATCTTTAAGCAAACCTTCCTTCTTCATCTTATCTAAAGCGCCAGTCATCATTAAAGGAAAATTAATGCAAACATCTCCAATAACTGTTGCAGCTTCACCGTCATCTTTTATTTTTCCCCAAGATTTTGCCTCCTTAGTTGTTGCTCCAGACATTGAACCTGAACTTTCATGGGAAGTGGTCATATAAACAATATAATCAAATCCTCCAGAAAGCAGAGCTGCAAAAAGTGCATAATGTTTTGAGATACTCCCTCCAAGAGAAATAAGCCCTTTTTTCTCATCAAAACTTAGATCCACTGTAACTCTCTCCATATCTCTAATTACATCAACAATAAAATCAGGATGTTTCTGCTGAAACATGTAAAGCTGAAAACCAAATGAAGAATCAGCAATCCCTGGGCAGTAAATAGGAATACCATTTTTTGCCGATTGATAAAGAATAGAATTTTCATCCTTAATCATCAACCCAATTTCATGTATCAATTCAGAGGAAGAAATTCTCTTCTTCTTTTCATAAACTTTACCTAAAAATTCACCCATTTTATCCTCAAATTTCATGTATCCAGAAGTATGAATTAGAAGATTTCCAACTCTATTTTCTCCCCTTTCATGCATTGCAGTATCATCCACATTAAAATTAACGACTTCAAAAGGTTCACCAAAAGACTTGATTATGTCCTCCTCAATAGCTCCAGAAGTCGTAACCAAAATATTTGGAATTTTCAATCTGCAAAGTTGTGCAAAAAATCCCCTAAGCCCAGAAGTAACCATATTTGAAGTAAATGTAAGAAAAATCTTTGCATTATCTCTCTTCATTTTTAGGATAATTTGTTCAGCTTCAAAAAGTTCGACCGCTTGATACCCTAAAGAGCCAAAGCTATTAACAAGCTCTTCAGCTTTCATGCCTTCATGCCACAAGAAGTCTTTAACTTTCTTCATTTTATAATTTAAGAAATAAGAGCGAAGACTAAGTCTACTGCTCTGATATTGGAATTGCTAAGCTAGCGTAACCAGTATTATACTGCTCAATAGCATAGTTATCTTCCATGATTATAGTTAAAATTAGTAATTTTTAAAGGTTTGGATTAATGATTAAGAAGAACTATAAGACTACCTTCGATAACTGCCGCGATAATAAGTAAAGGAATAACAATCAATAAAAATGCCTTTAATGCATTAACGAAATTTTCCTTAAATCTCCCTTTCTTATTTAGTAGTAAACTTCCCAATTTCATCCCTAATCCTAGAGAAATAAAAACCGCGGGCAATTCAAAAATACCATGGGGGAATAATTTCCACAAAACAATAATTCCGCTGGTCTTAACACTCCCATTAGCAACAAACCCCAACAAATACCCATTAATTAATGAGACAAATACTGGAAAAATTCCGAAGAAAATTCCAAATACTAAACCAAAAAAACTAGCCTCGATATTATTGAAAAAAATGAAAGAAATTAACTGAATAGATGACATCCCCGAAGTTTGCGAAACTAGTTCTTTAATATAAATAGATATTTGATTGGCAATATAAGTTGGAGCGGGGATAAAAAAACCAACCAAGGCAAGTACAAAAAATAAGATAATTATAATATATATAAAATTTTTAGACTCTTTGATATAACCAAAGCTCTTGGAATATTCTTCTCTTAAAGAAAATTTCTTTTTCTGCGTTCTCTTTTTTGACATTTTATCTTGAGAAGATTTTGGAGATCATTTGAGTCTTTCTAGGAAATTTATATTTCAAATACAAGCCATAAGCCAGACCAAAAACCAACCCTCCAAGATGTGCAGAATTTGCTATTGGTAATGAAACGAAGAGTCCTATGACAAAGAGGGGGATTATTGTAACAAGAGGTAATGTCCAAAAAGGCATATTTATAGGGATAACAGACTTTCTAACAAGACTATTAGAAGAAAACATTGCAAAGATGGAGAAAAATACATAGATTGTAACCACCAAGTCAATTGAGTTAGATAAAGAGGGAGACAAAAAATTAATCAAAACTGATTCAAGAATTATCGCAATAAGTGGTCCTGCAATAAGATATATCCTATTCTTTGGGGTCAAAATAGCAAGCAGCCCAATTAAGCCAAAAATTGCACCAGATGCACCAAGTCCCGCTACATCTGGACTACCAAATAGACTAGCTCCAAGGGTACTTGTTCCTAGAAATCCCGCAAGAAGCACAAAAACAATTCCTGCGAACAAACCTGCTGAAATGTAAAAGAATAGATATCTTTTAGGCCCTAAGATTCTTTCGGCTAAAATTCCAACAAAAAAGAGTGAAATCATATTAAAAGCAATATGCCAAAAATAAACATGGGAAAATACACTTGTTAAAAGAGTCCAAAGATACTGTCCATGTAAAATATTTGAGGGATTAAGGGCAAAATAAGTTATAAAATCAGGATTAATGGCAATCAATATGGAGAGGAATATAAACATCAAAACATTAACTAGTATAAGAACAGTATTAACACTAAAGTGAAATTTCTTTCTTCCAGGGACAAATCTATAATCCATAATTACTTCTTTGTTTTTTTAGAACTCTTTAAAGCTTTAGTTACTTTAACTACTTTCTTAGATTTCTTAGAAGTTGATTCAACCTTAGACATCTTTTTTGATTTTTCTCTAGCGATTGCTCTTTCTTTTGCCTTAGTCCTTTTTAATGTAGCCTCTTTAACTTTTATTTTTTTCGCTTCAATAACTTGTTGCTTAGAAATTTCTTCATCAATATTCTTTAAAGTAGATTCAAAATTTTCTAAATTTTTATGAAATTCTTTTAACAGCTTTGTATTATCTTTTCTTTCTAAAATTCTCCCACATTCAGGACAAGTAAAATCATGAAGAAGAGCATTTTCTTCATTAAATTCAACATGGCAACTCTCGCAGATATAAAATTCGTGTATCTCTCTATTTTTGATCTGATTTTTAATCTGTTCAATTTTTTTTAGCAATAAACCTTTCAAAAATTCAAGGCATCTTAATTCCTCAATTTTCCATGAATAAGTATACCACCCTTTCTTTTTATCTTTCTTTCTTGTTGAGGACACTAATCCATGTTCGGATAACTTGTAAAGTAGATTTCTCCCCTGATTTATGGGTAAATCTAATTTTTTTGCAATTAAAAACTCATTCATATATTTTTTTTCATCAAGAAAATCAACAAGAGGCTCTGCAGATTTCCCAACAACTTCCACAAAAACTTCTTTGATTAATTTTTTATCCATATTTTTTTATACAAAAGTCCAAATAAATATCTTTTGTTTCTAAGAAAATAATGAAAAGTTTTTAAACCTATATATTCTGTTTAGTATATCAAAATATATAGTTAATATGGGATTGTTTAATAAGAAGAAAAAAGAGGAAATTCCAGAAACGTCCAGTGTTCCTGAGCTCCCTCCATTGCCAAAGCTTCCTGATTTACCCTTAGATAATTCTGCAAATTTGCAGTTCAAACCTAACATTCTTCCCAGATTTCCCTCAACTCAGTTAGGAAACAAATTTTCGCGAGACACAATCAAAGATGCAGTATCTGGGGAAAAAGAGGATGAAGAAGCAAATGAATCTGACGAGGAAGTTCAGACGATGCCAAAGCTCCCCAGCAACCCATTAGCACAAGAAGCGCCACAAGAAAAGGATGAATCTGTCAGAGAAATAAGACCAATAATGATGAAACAGAATAGGCTAGAAGAAAAAGAGTATTCCATGCAAAAATCTCAGGAAAAGTCAGAACCTATCTTTGTACGTCTGGATAAATTTGAGGAAAACATGGAACTATTTGACAAAATCAAAAAACAGTTTATAGGCGTTGAGAAAATATTAGAAGATATAAAACATACCAAGGAAGATGAAGATAGAGAATTGGAATCTTGGCAGCAAAAGCTGCAGACGATGAAAAACCAAATTGATAAAATAGATAGAGATATTTTTTCTAAAATAGATTAAGATGGATAAAATAGATAGTCTAATACACATCAAACTTAATTATGAGGAAGCGCTTCAGTCTAAGAAGGATGTTCTTGCTTCTGAAATAGATATTATCAATATCATAAAGTCAATTAATAAGTTTATCTTACTAAGAGATTTAGAATTGAAGATGAAATCTCAGTTTTATAAGGAAATAAAGAAAATTATGATGAACATAAAATTGTTAGAAACAACTCTCCCAGAGGTTAAAATTCCAAAAATTCTAAGACATCCTGAGGAAAACAGAACGGAGATACCTATGGGGAAAATTACAGGAGATTTAGAATCACAATTAATGGCAATTCAGAAAAAGCTAAAAGCCTTATCTTATTAACAAAATAATTATAAATAATAGTTCTAAGTAGATATTATGAACAGAAAAGATCTAATTAAGGAGTATCTGGATTTTTTCAAATCTAAAGGTCACAAACTTGTTCCTAATGTCAGCTTAGTCCCTCTAAACGATCCCACAGTATTGTTCACAACCGCCGGGATGCATCCTCTCGTCCCTTATTTATTGGGTCAAAAACATTCTCTTGGAAAAAGATTAGTAAGTATACAAAGATGCATAAGAACGCAAGATATAGATGAAGTGGGAGACACTTATCATCATACTCTTTTTGAGATGTTAGGAAATTGGAGTTTGGGAGATTATTTCAAGAAGGAGTCAATTGAGTACAGTTTTGAATTTCTTACAAAAATCCTCAAAATCTCAAAGGAAAGACTTGCTGTAACAGTCTTTAAAGGAGATAAAGATGCAGTAAAAGATGAGGAATCAGCAAAAATTTGGAATTCATTGGGTATATCCGAAGAAAGAATTGCATTTCTTGAAAAAAAAGACAATTGGTGGGGACCTGCAGGACAAACTGGTCCATGCGGTCCAGATACAGAAATATTCTATTGGAAACTAAACTCAACATCTCCCCCAAAAAGATTTGATCCAAATGACAAGAATTGGGTTGAAATCTGGAACAATGTCTTTATGCAATACCTAAAAAATCCTTCAGGAGATTTTTCTCTTGCAAAGCAAAAAAATGTTGATACTGGAATGGGGGTAGAAAGAACAATTGCTGCTCTTAATGGACTTGAAGATGATTATCTCACAGACTGCTTTCTCCCAATAATAAAAAAAATAGAAGAATTATCTGGAATAGAATACCCCAAAAATAAAGAGCAATATAAAAGATTAGCAATTACAGAAGAACTAGGCGGGAATTTATCAGTCAATGAAGAAGTTAGAGTAATTAGAATAATTGCAGACCATATTAAAGCGTCCGTATTCATAATTGCAGATGGAATAACCCCCGGTAACAAAGAGCAGGGCTATGTTCTTAGAAGATTAATAAGAAGGGCGATAGTATATGGTAGGAAAATCAAATTAGAAAAAGTGGGGTTCTTCACGAACAAAATTGCAGATCCTGTTTTTAAAATTTATCCAGACTACAAAGAATTAAAAAACGGGAAAGACAAAATTTTAAAGATTTTATTCGAGGAAGAGAATAAGTTTAACGGGACTTTAACAAAAGGTCTTGAGATTTTAAAAGAAACAATTGAAGATAAAAAGGATATCTCGGGAAAAGATGCATTTCTTCTATATCAATCATATGGTTTTCCATTAGAGATGACCTTGGAAATGCTTAATGAAAAGAATATTCAAGTTGATTCTGAAAAAATAAAGAAAGAATTCTATAAAGAACAAACTAAACATCAAAATTTATCTAGGAATTCAACACAGGGGAAGTTTAAATCGGGATTAGCAGACAACTCATCAGAAACAACCAAGCTCCATACAGTAACTCATATGCTAAACTCTGCACTTAAAATTGTGCTTAATAATACACAAATACACCAAAAAGGATCCAATATAACTCCTGAAAGACTCAGGTTTGATTTTAACTTCGGTAGAAAATTAACAAATGAAGAAATAGATAATATAGAAAAATTAGTAAATAAAAAAATAAAAGAAAATTTAGAAGTTAAAAGAGAGGAAATGTATCTCAAAGATGCCTTAAAATCAGGTGCAGAATCAGAATTTGGGGCAAAATATCCTGAGAAAGTCTCTGTATATACAATAGTTGATCCTTCAGAAAAAAAAGGATATTTCAGCAAAGAGATTTGTACTGGCCCCCATGTATCAAACACAAAAGAGTTAGGGAAATTTAAAATAGTAAAAGAAGATTCTAGTTCCGCAGGGGTAAGGAGAATAAAAGCAATTCTAGAATAAAATTAATCAATTAGTAAACTGGCGCCCAAAATCCCTGGATGATCCAATTTACTCCACCTTATTTTGGGGATAGTCGGCAAATATTGATACTGACGAACTTCTTTATTTATTAGTTTTAATAACTTATTCCCAGATTCTCTGACACCCCCCATAAGTATAACCGTCTGGGGATCTAGGGAATTTATCAAAGATCCTATGCCCTGACCTAAAAAAACTACCATTTCTTTAAGTAAATCCTTAGCTCTTTTATCCCGCTTAAAAAATATATCCTTGATTAAAAAATTTTTTCCAAAAATTTCTTGGGTTTTCTTTCTATTCCTTTGCCATAATGTTTCCAAATATTCTCCATTATTAATGACCAAATGTCCAAATTCTCCAGCATACCCTTCTCCAGCGTACAGCTCCCCGTTAATTATTATTCCTCCACCAACACCAGTCCCAAGGGTAACGACAATAAAATTTTTTTTCCTACATCCTAATCTTGCCTCAGCCAGAGCAACACATTGGGCATCATTCCTAATCTCGACTCTTTTTCTAAATTTATTCTCAAGAAACTTTTTAAGATTATAATTTTTAAAGGGAAGATTAGGGGTATTATAAATAACTCCATCCTTAAGCGGCCCGGGGCTTGCCACCCCTATACCACAAACATCTTTGCTCATGCACTCTGAAATTGACTTTGCAAGTTCATTAACAAGTTCCTTTTCTGTCTTGGGAGTCTGTTTTTTTATGTACTTTATGACTTTATTATCTTTTACTATGCCAACACGCATAAACGTGCCACCTAAATCCACACCAATTTTTTTGACCATAAACCATCAACTAGATATAGTAAAAAAGATAATTTTAAATATTTTTGCTAATAATTAGTATTACAAAAAAAGAGCAAAAATGGATTTTTTTAACTTCAAAGGAAAAGTTGCAATCGTCACGGGAGCTTCAAGAGGGATGGGAGAAGCTATTGCTATAGAATTGGCGAAATATGGTGCATCTGTGGTAATTTCTGATATCCTTTCAGGAGAAGGAACTGTAGAGAAAATAAAGTCTCTTAAAGGAAACTCAATTTATATCAAAACGGATGTTTCCGATGAAAATGACGTAAAAAATCTTATTGAAAAAACGATAAAAAAATTTGGTAGTTTGGATATACTAGTTAATGATGCTGGAATTTACAAATTAAGCCCTACCTTAAATTTAAGCGAAAATGAATGGGATAAAACAATTAATATTGATTTGAAAGGAGTCTTTCTTTGCTGCAAGGAAGCACTTAAATATATGAAAAGAGGAAGTAGTATTGTTAATATCTCTTCTATTGCAGGAATTTCTGGGTTATCAGAGTCAGCAGCATATTGTGCAGCAAAGGGAGGTGTAAGAATTTTGACAAAATCTTTAGCATCAGAATTTGGAAAAAGAGGGATAAGAGTTAATTCTATTCATCCGGGAGTTATAGAAACACCAATGACCCAGGACTCCTTAAAAAACAAAACAATGAAAGATGCTACATTATCAAAAGTTCCACTTGGTAGAGTTGGAAAGCCAATAGATATTGCTATGGCTGTTTTATTCTTAGTTTCAGATGCTGCTTCTTACATAACTGGCGAAGAGCTGGTTGTTGATGGCGGTTGGATCTCATCAATGTAAAATCAATTTCTTTAATTCCCTTGAAGGAGTCTTTGACTTAGTTATTGCAGAAGAAACTGCAATCCCGGAGGCTCCAAGCTTTAATGCAATCTCAACATCCCGCCTATCATGAATTCCTGCTCCTACCAAAAACCTCATTTTTATTTTATCAGAAATCTCCCTTATTAAATCTGGTTTTGCGGACGAAACTGAAATTTTTCCTGCAACTAACTCTGGAGGCTCGATAACAAGAAAAGCGGGTTTAAGTTTTTCTATCTTTTTGGCCTCGTCTATATTAGCCGCAAAAACGGCAGTCTTTAATCCAACACTCTTACATCTTATAACAGTTTTTTTCAGAACATCAAACTTTAGTCTATGTTCAGAATGATTTAACAAAGTTCCAGTTGCACCTTGAGCTTTGATGGACTCAGGAATTATAAAGCCTGTATTTCGCCCTTTTTCAAAATAGTCTACATGCTGAGCAAAAACTTTTAGCTTAGTATGACTTTTCACATAACTTATATCTGTAGGAGAAAGGGCAACAATAATATTTTTATCAACTTTTTCTATGTCCTTAACTAGTCTCAAAACTTGTTTACCTTGCTTATAAGTTTTAAAATTGACTATAGTTATCATTTCCAGATTATATTACTAATTTTTTTTGATAATTCAAGAGGATTACTAGATTGCCAGATATTTCTACCTATTGCAACTCCAATAGAACCTGCACTCATTATGTCTTTAACCTCTTTAAGTAGATTTTTTTCATCTTCTTTTATCCCCCCTGCAACAACTATTTTTGTCTTTCCAGCAGCCTTAACAGACCAAATTAAATCTCTAAAATTTCCATCATATTTCATCTTAACTATATCCGCTCCAATCTCTAGACCTGTTCGTGCGGCATAAGCCATAAGTTCTTTTTCTGATTTATTCTTAATACCCTTGCCTCTAGGATATATCCAAGCAATAACTGGAATACCTCTTTTATGAGCCTCTTCTTCAATTAAATCAAATTCTTTCATCATAACAGATTCATACTCACTTCCAATATAGATTGTATATCCTACTGCAACTGCTCCTAATTTCAGAGCTTCATCAATACTGCATAACTGTCTTGATATAGGTTCGCCTTGAAAAAGGTTAGTTTTTCCATTTAACTTCACAATTAAGGGAACCCTAGATTTCTTTATTACTTCATTATATTTTTCTGCTATCCCCTTCTGAAAAATGATAGCAGTGTACTTCCCTTTCTTCGCTATGTCTATAATATAATTGGGGTCCACATCTTTATCATTAAACTCGCTAGGACCATGCTCCAATCCGTGATCATAAGCAAGAAACATAGCTTTTCCACTTCTTAGAATCTTGTTCAGCCTTAATTGCATTTTACAATATTCTCACTTCCGTTATTGATAGCAGATTTAATATTTTTAACAGTTATATCCATAATCCTCTGGAGAGCTTCTCGTGTATTAAATGCGTTGTGAGGAGTGATTACAACATTTTTCTGTTCAAGAAGAATATTCTCCTCCAAAGCAGATTTTAATTCTTCTCTCGAGTGCTCTCTTAATAACAATTCCCTCTCATCCTTGATCAGCTCTTCTTCCTCCAGAACATCCAATCCAACTCCTGCAAGAATCTTTTTATTAAGAGCTTCAATTATAGTTTCAGTTTCAATTACTTCTCCCCTTGAAGTGTTGATAAGATAAGCTCCTCTCTTTATACTCCTTACATTCTTTTTATTAATCATATGAGTTGTGGAAGGAAGAAGAGGAACATGAAAAGTTATTATATCTGAATTTTTCAAGAGATTATCGAAGCTGACATATTTAAATCCCAATTTCTTTGAAAGAACATTATCTCTTGTTGTTGTAGCTACAAGTATATTCATTTTGAAACCTCTAGCAATTTCTACAACATTAGTTCCAATTTCACCTAGTCCAACAATTCCGATAGTCTTTCCTTTTAAATCAATGCCCCTCAATCCATCCAAATTGAAATCAAGGTCTCTAACTTTTTTATTGCTTTCAATTATTTTTCTTGTCAAAGTTAATATTAGTGCAAAGGTAAATTCTGCAACGGTGTTGCTCCCGTATCTGGGAATATTATAAACTTTAATTTTATTCATACCACAAGCATTAACATCAAGGTGATCAAAACCTGTAGATCTGGTTATTATTGCCTTTACTTTCCTTAATTTTGGAATAATACTTTTATCCATATTTGAATAAATAAAAACGGAGATTATATCAAAATCTTTAACCTTATCTACATTATTTTTATTTAGTTCTCCATCAAAAAAGTAAAGTTTGTGGCTTCTCAACCTTTTCTTCAGATAATCTCTCTCCCATTTTTCATTCATTTCAAAAAATGCAATTTTCATTTTAACTTCCTCTTTATCAATCCAATTTTAGCCCCTTTATGTTTTATAACTGATTCACTCTCTTCCAATCCAAGTTTTAAACTTTCCATTATAGATTTTCCGAACATTTGTCCCGCAACAAACCCAGATGCAAACGCATCTCCCGCTCCTGTTCTCTCAACAACCTTCATTTTATGAGGGATAAGAGAGTATTTTTTATTTTTGCTATAAGCCAATACTTCTTTATCTTTATTGGTTATAACCACAATTTTGGGACCAAGCTTAATTAGACCAATAAGCAAATCCTTATCTCTTGTTAACAATCCTGCCTCTTCTCTATTTAAAATTAGGATATCACACAATTTTAACATGGATTTTAGATTCTCCTTTTTAATGAGATACTCACTAGGATTAAATGCAATTTTAACACCCCGGATATGCAGTAATTCTGCCAATTTTTCTTGGGTCTTAAAACTATCTCCAAGCAAGGAAGAAAAGTAGAGCCATTTTGATTTAATCTTTTCGAATTTTACATCTGAAAACTTGATATCATCATTAACCCCCTTATATGTAAGAATTGTTCTATCATTTCCTTTACTGTCAATAATTATAGAATACCCCCCAACAACTTCCGGATTAGTTTCTACTTTACCAACAAATTCAATGCGTTCTTTCTTTAACAACTCCAGTATCTGTCTTCCCCCAAAATCACTATCAACCTTTCCAACATAACCTGTTTTTAATCCAAATCTAGAGAATGCAACTGCAGTATTTGTTCCTCCTCCCCCTATGCTAAACTTCATATTATTAACGAGAATCTTGCTCCCAACAGGATAAGCTACAAATTTCCCTTTACTCTTCAAATCAGTCTCAACAAAAATATCCACTACTGCTGAACCAAAAGTTACTATATCAAACATTTTTCCTCTTTTTATCTTACAGGGGTAAACTAACTAAAATTAAAAACCTTTTTATTTTCTATAAAAGCCAAGTGCTTCAAGCCCTGGCAACTTTTTTCCAGCAAGATATTGTAATAAAGCTCCACCAGACAAACTGATATATCCAAATTTGTCCTTTGGAATCTTTGATTTTTCAATGGCATCACTTAACTGTCCCCCCCCTAGAATGGAAAATGCCTGAGAATCTGATATTTCCTTCAAAATTGCAAATGTTCCCAAGAAAAACTTATTATCTGAATAATAACCCACTGGACCTTTCATATAGATAGATTTGGCCTTTTTTATTTCCTTAATAAAATTTTTTTGAGTTTCTTTTCCAATATCATAAATCTCATATTGGCTAGGAAAATCTTTTAATAATATTTCTTTTCTCCTTCCGTTAGCCTTAACTGCAAAATCTGAAGGAGTTTCGACTAAATTTTTCATCTTTCTTAATTTAACCTTTAATTTTCTTATAGACTTACTATACTCCGAAATATTTTTCTTAAGATACAAATTCTGGGCACCAAGATCTTTTCCTTTTGCAACCACACACATTTGACCAAATAATCCGGCTGCAAGAACTTTGTTCTTGTTCAACAAAAGAAGATTATCTTCTGGTTTCGCTCCTGCCAATATATATAAACAATTTTGCAAGTTAACTTTTTTCAAAGCATTCACTTCTTTCTCTAACAAAGGTCCTGCAAAACTCTTCATATGTTTCGGAAAACCAACAATAGAAGCCTGTTTTCTATGCGACACGGAGAAAGCATCATTAACATAAAAATCACACCATTCTGAAAGCTTAGAAATAAATTCTGTTCTTGTAAGGTCTGTTTCATCCTTCAACTGTCTAATATTATCTAATAAGATGGCCTCTCCAGGCTTCAATCCTTTAATAGCTGCTTTTGCCCTTTTTCCAATTATATCTGGGATAAACTTTATACTTAAAAGTTTATTTAATAATCTAGCGTGCTGTTCAAGTGAAGTAAAATCCTTTTCTCCGGGCCTGCCTTGATGTGCAATAACAACAACTTTAGCTTTCTTATTTTTAAGAAGACGAATAGTTTCTGCGCTTTGCTTTATCCTTTCTGACATAAGAACTTTTCCATTTATAACATCAGAATTGAGGTCCTCCCTCAGAAGAACAACTTTATCTCTTAAATTCTCCCCCAATATAGATTTCATAATGATTATCTCAATTTTTTAACAAATTCTGCCAATCTATTTGCATATCCAAACTCATTGTCATACCAAGCGAGAACTTTAACAGTATTTCCTATAACCATTGTGGATAACCCATCAACAATTGAAGAATGCTTCTCACCAATAATATCTGACGAAACGATTTCATCTTCAGTATACCTCAATATTCCCTTTAATCTTCCAGAGGAAGCAGCTTTTTTGAATGCATTATTAACTTGTTCTACTGTAACCTCCTGGCTCAATTCCGCAACAAAATCAACAATACTCCCACTTGGAACTGGAACTCTCAATGCCAATCCCACCAATTTTCCTTTAAGTTCAGGAATAACCTCTGCGACGGCATCTGTTGCTCCGGAAGTCGTGGGAACAATGTTTATTGCAGCAGCTCTACCTCTTCTTAACTTTCTATGAGGAGCATCTATCAAATCTTGGTCGGAAGTATAAGCATGGGCAGTAGTCATGAATCCTTTCACAATTCCAAACTCATCCTCTAAAACTTTAGCAACAGGAGTCAAACCGTTAGTTGTACAACTTGCCATTGAAATAATCTTATGACTACTGTTTATTATATCCTCATTTACTCCTAGAACCACAGTAGCATCTGGGCTTTTCGCTGGTGCCGAAATAACTACTCTCTTTGCCCCTGCTTTAAGATGTTTGCTAGCTCCATCCCTATCCGTAAAGAAACCAGTAGATTCAACAACAAGATCTATCCCTAACTTCTTCCAGGGAAGATTTTCTGGATCTTTTTCAGAGAAAACCATTATCTTTTTATTGCCAACTTTTATAAAATCTTTACCTGCCTCTACCTCTTTATCATATCTCCCATAAACAGAATCGTATTTGATAAGGTATGCAAGAGTCTTTGGATCAGTCAAATCATTTATAGCCACAAAATTAACACCAATATCCAGCCCACTCTTTAAAACAAGTCTGCCAATTCTCCCTAACCCATTTATTGCTATTTTTACCATCTCTTTACCTGTTATTTATCTAACCAATATTATAAACTTTACTCAACCCATATTTTTGATCCAATTGATTAAGTTTTATATTGCTAATAGGATCCAAGGTAGTCATTCTAGACAAACCTTCCATAGTCTTAGCATCACTATACTCACCCATATTATCTGGAAGAGAAATCCCGTTAGAAATTATAATTACCTGCGGAGAAGAACCAAGAGTTATTCCTCCAGAGTATTCTAAGGAACTGTCAGATATTATCGAAGGACCACTAGTCTCTACAAAACAATACCCAGTTCCATCTAAGCTATCTTGAATAGGACATTTTACACCAAGAGCCTCATGATCCTCTAAAGGGTAATAAAATAATGCAACACCATAACCCAAATCTCTAAGAATAAATGCAAGAAGTTCAGATTTTTCACTACACAGGCCTTGATAATCATAAAGAACTTGATATGGATATCTTGAATAATTAACTTGATCCCCCCCAAAAGCTAGCGTCTCTCCGGAAGAACCCCAAGGAATATTTTGTACAAGACTAACTGCAATTCTTACCTGATCTACTCCACTATGGGACGCAAGATTCTCAATTTCTTTCACAAGAGGAGTCAACAGTGCTTCCTGAGTTGGTTCATTCAATCTCATTAAAGTAAAATCGGACCTAAGTGGCTGCTGACCATTTGTATAAACAATTGAATTAGGAATAGTCGAGAGATATGCTACAAATCCTTTATAAAATGTAAAGGTAATACTTTTATTATTTCCGTCAAGGACATAACTAAAATTAACAGTCCTGGGAAAAGATTGATAATCAGAAACGCAGGAATTATTATTCTTGCTAAGCGGATTCTGGCATCCGCACATGGAAGAGTTTTCAACTAACGTTCCACTACCATTACAATAATATGGCTTCTCAAGAGAACAGGAATTATAAAAACTTCCATCTCCACATGTTGGAAGAGCAATAACGCTATTATTAAAATTTGGAACGATAAAAACAATAAAGATTACAGCAACAATCATAACGATACCTAAAATTATCAAAAATAACTTCCATTTTTTCTTCTTCGGTGTAGAGAGATTATCACCATCTCTTTTCAGACCAATCATGTAAGGGATAAAAATAAGAATTATAAAAAGCTATCTAATCATTCAAGATAAATTGCAGGCTTTCCAGGTTTTGCACGTTTTGACTTCTCCTGAGGATCATATTTATTCTTATCGCTAACGGAATAAATCTTTATCTTTAACTTTGTCTTTTTTTCCAGTGTTCCAACATTCTCTTCTAATAATTTGCTTTCATTGGGTATTACATACAAATAAGCAGTCTGCGGTTTTTCTGTTTTAGAAACTATATTAAGTATTGAGTTAATATCTTCTGATATCTTTCCAATTACTTTCTCTTCTCTATCAAAACTTTCATTTATTTTACTGTTGTCAAATCTTGGCCATTTTGCAAGAGAAACAAATCCTTTATTTCCAAGTTTTTCCCATACTTCTTCAGATAAGTGCGGAGAAAAGGGGCAAATTAATTTCAACATTTCTTCAAATGATTTCTTAGGTACGACTTTAAGATTATAAAAATAATCAAGAAATTCAGAAACTGCAATAATCGCCTTAGGATAATTAAAATTTTCTATATCTTTTGTAACACTCTTAACTGTTTCATTCAACTTGCTTTCAGTTCTTTCATCACTCTTAATATTTTTGACCAACTTTGAAACTCTTAGAATCTTATTGAGAAATCTAAAACTCCCCTCAACGCCCTCATCATTCCATTCCATTTGCTTGTCTGGAGAAGAAACTGACATGAGAAATAATCTTGCAGTATCAATTCCATATTTATCAGATATATCTGTCTGAGAGACAACATTACCAAAGCTTTTACTCATCTTGTGTCCTGCCTTATAAACAATTCCTTGATTAAACAATTTTTTGAATGGTTCATCTATTTCAACTAATCCAAGATCATTCAGAACTTTCATAAAAAATCTTGCATACATTAAATGCATCACTGCATGTTCCGCCCCCCCAATATATTGATCAACAGGCATCCAGTGATCAACTTTTTTTATATCAAAAGGTTTGTTTTTATTATGAGGATCGCAGAACCTTAAAAAGTACCATGATGAATCTACAAATCCTCCCATTGTGTCTGTTTCTCTCTTTGCATTACCCTTACACTTTGGACACTTGACGTTTACAAATTTTTTGTCTGAAAGAAGGGGGTTTGTCTTTGAGTTAAAGTCAACTTTTTCTGGGAGGAGAACAGGCAGATCCTTTTCAGGAACAGGAACCAACCCACATTTATCACAATGTATCATTGGTATTGGCGTACCCCAATATCTTTGTCTGCTAATCATCCAGTCTCTCAATTTATACTCAACTTGTCTTTTTCCCAGATTTCTCTTTTCAAGACTCTTTATTATTTCACTGATGGCCTTTTTATTTTCCATTCCATTAAACTCTCCCGAATTCACAAGTTCTCCCTCACCTTCATAAGCACTTGCAAGTTGATTGTTCCTTTCATATATCTCAAAGTCTTTCGGTTCAATTACCACTTTCATAGGAAGATTATACTTTATAGCAAAGTCAAAGTCCCTTTTATCATGAGCAGGAACCGCCATCACCATCCCACTACCATAGTCAGCAACGACAAAATTAGCAGCATATACTGGAACTTTCTCATGGGTCATAGGGTTAAGGGCATAGCTTCCAGTAAAGACTCCCTCTTTCTCCATCTTATCTAAGTCCTCTTGCTTAACTGTTCTTGACTTGTTAGCAAATTTTTCAATCTCTAGTTTTGCTTCAGGTCTAACTAGTTTCATAAGATCTGGATGTTGCAAGGAAACAACAACAAAAGTTACCCCAAAGAGAGTATCTGGTCGTGTAGTAAATACTGGCCATTTTTCTCCATTGATATCAAATAAGACTTCAGCACCTTCACTTCTACCAATCCAGTTTTTCTGCATCACTTTTATCCTTTCTGGCCACTCAATTCTATTAAGACCCTCAAGCAATTTCTCTGCATAATCTGTAATCTTGTAAAACCATTGCTCAAGATATTTTTTTACAACCTCATTTCCGCATCTCCAACATTTTCCTCCTTCTGCTTCTTCATTCGCTAGAACAGACTGACAACTTTCACACCAGTTAACCTGAGCCTTTTTTCTATAAGCCAGCCCTTTCTCATAAAGTTTCAAGAAAAAGAACTGATTCCATTTATAATAGTCCGGTTCATGACTTGAAATAACCCTACTCCAATCATAGCTATTTCCAAGAGCTTTCTGATATTCCATTATTTTACTTATAGCTTCTTCAGTATATTCTTTAGGATGAATTTTCTGCTTCTTTGCGGCAGTCTCAGCAGGTAATCCAAAGGAGTCATACCCCATGGGATAAAGCACATTAAATCCATTCATCCTTTTGAATCTCGCATAAACATCCCCAATAGTATAATTCCTAACATGACCAACATGAAGAAAAGAAGCGGAGGGGTATGGATACATTTCAAGACAGTAAAATTTCTCGCCTTTAGTCTCTTTGGTTAAAAATGCTTTCTCTTTTTCCCATCTCTTCTGCCATTTTTTTTCTATTATTTTAAAATTATATTCATCCATTAATTAAAATACCCCCAACAACTTTTAAATATTGCTGTTATATCTTCTATAAATGGAGAAAATAAAATCCCATATTCTTGGAGAAATAGTTTCGAGTAACTCTTCTGATGCATTCTCATTATATGAAAAAAGTAGTTTTGGGGAAAGAAAAGAAGGTAAAGTAGTATACTCCCCTTCTGAGACTTTGTTTCTAGTTGAAAAAGGTAAAATGGAAGTGATTTCAAACAATAAGAGATTATCAAATGATGAATTATTAAAAAGATTTAAAAAAATTGATAAAAAAATCCAACTAAAATACCCTGTGTTCAAAGATCTACGTGAGAAAGGATATATAGTAAAAACTGCTCTTAAATTTGGCGCAGAATTCAGAGTCTATGAAAAAGGGATAAAAATTGGAAAAAAACATTCTAAGTGGATCGTATTTATAGATTACGAATCAAAAACATTTAGCTGGCAAGAATTTTCATCTAAGAACAGAGTTGCTCATTCCACAAAGAAAAACTTACTCCTCGCGATTGTGGATGAAGAAGGAGATATAACTTACTATGAAGTAAAATGGGTTAAACCATAATAATGTTTATAACTTTCTTATCCTTCCTCAACAAATGAGCCCAGACGCGTCAACGATAAAACAAAATATATTATCGATAATAGAAACGAAAGGACCAAGCCTCCCTGCTTTTATTGCACAGGAAACCGGATTGAGCCATTTATTTGCATCTGCATTCCTATCTGAATTAATAGCAGATAAAAAATTAAAAATTTCAAACATGCATGTCGGAAGCTCTCCACTTTATTTAATATCCGGGCAAGAGCCAATGCTAGAGAATTTTTCCCAACACCTTAAAAACAAAGAAAAAGAAGCTTACCAGATTCTAAAGGAAAGGAGATTCATTAAGGATAAAGAATCGGAACCGGCCATAAGAGTGGCATTGAGAACAATAAAGGACTTTGCAATACCTTTCCAAAGAGATAATGAAATACTCTGGAGGTATTTCACAATTCCAGAATCAGATTATTATCCAATAGTAGAAGAACCAAAGCAAATCGTGCAATCAGAAGAAATAAGAAAGCCTAATCAAGAAGAGCCAAGAGAATCAATCAGGGAAATAGTTATAACCGTCCCAAATGAAATAGAAGATAAAAAAAGCAAAAAAAAGGAAGCAAAAAAACTAATTAAGAAACCAAAACAGAAGATAAACAAAAGTAAAGACGATCGTAACAAGTTCTTTAACAGAATAAAAGAGTTTCTATTACAAAAACACATCGAAATTATTGACATTGAAGAAATAGGGATAAACAAGATAATATTCAAAGTTAAAGAAAAAGAGGAATATCTCATTATTGCATATAACAAGAGGAAAATAGTAGAATCAGATATAATAACCTCTTATAAAAAATCTCAAGAACTGGAACTACCTTATAAAATTCTTATTCTGGGAGAGCCGTTAAAAAAGCTTGACAATTTTATAAGTGCTGTAAGGGACTTAAAAGGCATAGAGAAAGTTGAATAGAAAGTCTTAAAAATAAGAAATATAGAAAATAGGTATGGGAAAAATTAAAACAAGATTAGTCAAAAGAACTGCTGAAAATTTGAGCAAGAAAGATATCCAATTTAATGGTAGTTTTGAATTTAATAAGAAAATATTGGGAAGTACAATGCCTAGCAAAAAGATTAGGAATCAGATTGCAGGCTTTCTTGCAAGAATGAAAAGGAAAGAAATAAAACCAGAGCAAGAATAAAACAAATTTTTAAACAACTTTTTCTTATATATACCTCAAGGCTGCATAGCTCAGTTGGTAGAGCGCTGGTCTCATGAAACAAAGTCTATTTTGAGACAGCCGGAGGTCCTGGGTTCGACTCCCAGTGCAGCCATTTACAATAAGATTACTTCTTTCTAGTATCTACTTTTTTCCCAAACTTTGAGATATTTTCTCCGTTAATTATTCTTTTTAGAGACTCAATTAAAATATTTTCTTTTATTCTAAATTGATCTCCTGTGTCTCTCAATCTTACAGTAACATCTTTATTCTTAAGACTGTCTTCATCTATTGTCACACAGAAAGGCGTCCCAATCTCATCATTTCTTGCATATCTCCTCCCAATACTTCCGGAACTGTCATAAGAGACATTAAATTCTTTTTTAAGCTCATGATAAATCCTTTCTGATATCTTCTCATATTCTGGCTGCTTTACTATTGGGAAAACTGACGCTTTCACTGGAGCTAATTTTGGGGGAATTTTCAAAATCGTATAGTCTTTCTCTTTATCATAATTATATGCTAGTGCCAAAACTCCTAAGAATATCCTTTCAATACCAAAAGTGGGTTCAATTACCTTGGGAATTATTTTATTTTTATATTTTTCATCATAAATAACCATATTTTGATTGCTCTCCTTTTCATGATTCTTTAAATCAAATTGTCCTCTATTTGCAATCCCTGCAATCTCCTTGCTTCCAAAAGGGTACTCATAATCAATATCGAAAGTTGCGGAAGAATAGTGACTTAATTCATCCTTCATATGCTCTCTAATCTTAATCTTATCCAAACCAATAGACTTAAACCAAATAATTTGTTCTGCAAGCCAGTAAGCATGCCACTCTTCAAGTCTCTTTTCTTTCAAAATATCTTCCATTGTTCTCTCCTCAAGTTCATTTTTACCACTCGTCTGAGATTCTGCACTTAGAAATTTAAATTTTAAATTAAGATGTTTATCTTCTAGTAATTCACATTTCATCTCTTCAGGATTTATAAAAA
Source organism: uncultured Nanoarchaeota archaeon (assembly GCA_963743615.1). Taxonomy (GTDB): domain Archaea; phylum Nanobdellota; class Nanobdellia; order Pacearchaeales; family GW2011-AR1; genus JAKLIN01. The sequence goes on along the minus strand of CAVUQF010000003.1, from coordinate 29,806 downwards.
ATTCAAACTCTCCAATATGAAATTCTCTACTTCTAAACAGAAAATCTCTCGGTGCAATTTCATTTCTGAAGCATCTTCCTACTTGCGCTATTCCAAAAGGCAACTGCATTCTTGCTGTCTGTTGGACAAGTTTAAAATCAAGAAACATTCCTTGTGCAGTTTCCGGCCTCAAATAAGCCAAGACAGAGTCTTCTTCAACAGGACCCACATTTGTCTTAAACATTAGATTAAGATCTTTTGCGCTAGATTTGTCAAGATTCCCCCCACAAAAACTACAGACAGTTTTATCCAAATCAGACCGATCAATCTTGTTAAATTTTTTACATTTTAAACATCTAACGGAGATATCATTAAAATTAGTAATGTGTCCAGAAGCCTTCCAAGTTTTTGGAGGGCCAATTATACTCGCTTCTATTCCAACCACATTCTCTTTCCCTCTTACAAAATAATCCCACCACTCCTTTTTTATATTATTTAACAATTCTACTCCTAATGGTCCAAAATCCCAGAATCCCGCCAAACCTCCATAAATCTCCCCAGAAGGGTAAACAAAACCCTTTCTCTTGCAGAAAGCCGCAAGCTCCTCCATTGAGATTTTAGTCTTTGAATCCTCTGTATTTTTTTCATTAACTTCTACAATTTCTTCCTTGACCTTCTCTTTTCCAGGATATTCTTTTGCCAGTCTTTCAGCTTCCTTTTTATCTTTCCCCAGGTAAGCCAATGTTTTAGTCTTCACTTTTCCATCTACTCTTTTATTTTCATTGAGATAAAAATAATCATTTCCGTGTATATTCTTCTTAACTACAAAGGCCATACATAAAAGTAGGCACTACTATTTATAAATATTTTAGAAAATAAAAGCGGAGACCGGGACTCGAACCCGGGGAAAGTCGCTTTGCAGGCGACCGCAGTTGCCGCTGTGCCATCTCCGCATAAGAAAGACTAAACTTTAGAATGTTTTAAAATTTTGTATACTTTATCTTTTCTTCTTTTTAAGGAATTCATAATTCTCTTCCACTCTCAAAGATAAAAAGGCAATAATAACCAGGGGTATCCCATATAGTATAAAAAGGGAGCTAAATGGCAAAATAAGAAGTATCACTGCGGCGTAAAGAGACCCAAAAAGAGTTCCTATACATGAGGATGTTGTGTAAACCCCAAAGTATTTATCCCTCTCTTCTTCCTCAACGATATCCAAGAAATATGCGTCTGTAGTCGGTTCTATCATTGAAACACTCACGCTTGCAAGGATAAGAAGACCCAAGAGGAGATATATGTTTGAAACAAAAAAACATGAGATAGAAATTATTCCCAAACTTATAAATCCGATAAAAAATAATTTTTTGAAACCCCTTTTTCCGGCAAGTTTCCCAAAGATATAATCAAAGAAGATTAATGGAAGTGTAATTCCTGCCAAAAAAGCCCCCAATAATATTCCGCTATATCCTTGATTTATGATATAAATTGGCATATAAACATAAATAAATGCCCACCAGAAACTTACCGCGATACTGAAGAAATAAGTCATTGCCCTGCCTTTATGCTCAAAAAATTCAAAAACTACTTGAACCATATGGTGATCTATCTTTTTTGTTCTTCGATTGTCTTTTATCCTAAAAAGAAAGAAGGCAAAAATTGAGATTAAAATAAATAAAGAGGATATAAAAAAGACACTTCCAAAGCCATAATTCTTTGCAAAATATCCTGCAATCAAAGGTCCCACAAGCCAGGCAGAATTAAGTAAGGAGTAAATGATCCCCTCATTTTTGGAAACATCTTTGTCTAAAGTTTTGTCCCTTACAATTAATCCAAAAATAGTAATTCTCCAGCTAGTCAATATAGAAATAAACACTCCTAAAATTATAACAAGATAAATATTAGAATATACTGAAAAGAGTAAATAAGAAACTGCAAAAAAAACCAAAGATGCTACAAGCATTTTCACCTTATTGCCTTTTTCAATAATTGGAATGAGAAAAATATAAGCCAGTACTTCAGTAATCATAAAAAAGCTTGTCAGGAGCCCTACAAGTGAAGAGTTATACAAAAAAGAGTTTAAGTAAATGGACCAAATAGTTGCAACCAATGAAATACCTATCGAGAGAAATAAGTAAAAAACACCCAACTTCGTAATAATCCTGGAGGGATGTGTTCGTCTTGTATGCATTACCAACAAAAGAAAAATATATTTTTAATTGTTTTCTTAATTCATGCGGGAAATAGGATTTGAACCTATGCAAGCACTAAGCTACTGGAGCCTAAATCCAGCCCGTTTGACCACTCCGGCATTCCCGCAATAATGCAAAGATCTATTGGTAGTTTTTATAATTTTGTAAAGATGCAGAGGCCAGGATTTGAACCTGGGAATCCACTAAGGAACAAGCCTCTGAAGCTTGCGCGTTTGACCACTTCGCTACCCCTGCATAAATTCAGAATAAATAAGAATTATAAAAATATAATGTTCTAAAATTATTTAGCTTGTGGTTTAGCTTCAGTCTCTTTTTGTTTTATCTTATCTTCCAACTCTAACCTTTCTATAAGTTCTTTATACCTATTCCTTATAGTAACTTCTGTTATCCCTGCAATATCTGCAACTTCTCTTTGAGTCTTCTTTTCATCATTCATCAAAGCCGCAACATATAATGCTGCAGCCGAAATTCCTGCAGGGCCCCTGCCTGAAGTCAGCTCAACTTCTTCCGCTCTCTTTAGAATTTTTAAAGCATCATTCTGTGTCTTGGGGGATAACTTAAGAACAGAAGCAAATCTCGAAATATAATCTTTGGGAGAACTTTGTTTTATCTTAATTCCAAGCTTTCTTATTATAAATCTATAAGTCCTACCAATTTCCTTTCTCTCAACATCGGAAGCAATTGCCATTTCATCCAAGGTCCTCGGAATATTATACGATCTACAAGCAGTGTATAAACATGCTGCAATAACAGATTCCATGCTTCTCCCCCTCACAAGACCTCTTTGAAGAACGTAATTATAAATTCTTGCCGCCTCATCTCTCACAACATTTGGTAAATTTAGATACGAGGCAATAACTCTTAACTCTGCCATTGCCAACCTCAAATTCCTCTCAATAGACGTAGAGACTCTTTCTTGCCACTTCTTTAATCTTAAAAATTTTCTTGTTTGGCCCGGTTCCAATCTATAAATATCAGATATCTCACCCACATTAGTAATTAACCCTTTATCGAATTTTTGCATACTTATTGGGGCTCCTCCTCTTCCCTTTTTCTCACCTTTATCGAATTTACCAGCAGCATCAGCTCCAGAATCAACCATCTCCTCTTCTATAACCAAACCACAATCATTACATATGACCTCTCCAAGTTGAGGATCATGAGTTAGATTAATGCTTCCACATTCAGGACATTTTCTTACAAAAGCCATTTTTTACACAGAAAAAACATTTTTTAAGTATGGTTTATAAAGTTTTTGCTTATATAAATGTTTCTATATTTGTAGTCGACAAAAAGTAGTAATATTCACTTAACTAAAATTCCGTTAACCACTCCTTCTTGAGTTGGTCTATTTGTTATCCTCGCCTTTCCTTTGTTGGTTTCAACAATGGTCCCTTTTGTGAGAATATTTTGTCTAGCAAAGAACCTATTTGAGGGTGTCTCCAAAACATTTTTCATCTCTGCCTTTACAACTTTTCCATTGTCTTGGACATTTATAGACTTAGATTTAAGAAGAAATACCTTTCTCTTTCCACCCATTACTTTTTTTGACTTCCTTTTATCTTCACCAAGCTTTGTAATTCTCCTCTGTCCCGGCTTCTCATACATCTTCTTCTTTCTGGAGGCTTGATACTTGCCGCCTGTCTTCTTTCTTCCAGTTTTCATACAATGATTGTTAAAACTTCATTTAAATAATTTTCTGTAAAAATATTGTTCTAAAATTAACAAATAAACCACAAATTATGTGTAGTAATAACTCCACAAGCGAAATGTTTATAAATTATTCAACTAGACTAGACTAATGGTTAATGGAATTGAGAGACCACTCGATTTATTAAATAGCTCGAAAGGAAAGGAAGTTCTTGTACAACTTAAGGGTGAAAAGCAAATAGTTGGGACATTACTGGCTTTTGATATACACATAAATCTTGTTTTGGACAATATAAAAGAAATAGAAAACGGAGTAGTAAAAAGAAATTTGGGCGTAGGCTTCTTGAGAGGAGATACAATCATATTCATTTCTCCATCCTCAGCATCTCTTAAAAAAGATTAGACAAGAAATAAAAACTATCTTTTCTTGATTTGCTAATGTCAGAGAAGATCAGAATAGTCTTTCTAGGAACTTCTGGACCTGTTCCAAGTCCGACAAGAAATCATACATCAATACTCTTGAGCTATCGCTCTGAGAATTTGCTGTTTGATTGTGGAGAGGGAACCCAGACACAATTCAAAAAAGTAAAAATATCTCCAACGAGACTCACAAGATTGATAATAAGCCACTGGCATGGAGATCATGTTTTAGGAATTCCGGGACTTCTTCAAACATTATCATTTAATAAATTCAACGAAACTTTGGAAGTTTACGGCCCAAGTAAAATTAAGGAAAACTTTGAGAAGGTTTTAAGAGCTTTTCCCTCCGTTATTTTTAGCAACTTTAAAATAAAAGTTTCCGAAGCAAAATCAAAGTTTATAGACGAGAAAGATTTTTTTGTGTCCGCATTTCCGTTAAATCATGGAATTCCTTGCAATGGATATTGCTTTGTCGAAAAAGATAAGATAAGAATTGATAAGAAAAAACTTGCAAAACTAAAAATTCCAAATACGTCAATTTTAGCCAAGTTAAAAGAAGGAAAAGATATTTCCTATGATGGCAGAAAATTCAAAGCAAAAGATCTGACATATAAGGAACCAGGAAGAAAGATTTGCATTGTAATGGATAGTGTTTATGATTCAAAAATAATAAATTTTGTTAAAGACTCAGATTTACTCATTATGGAATCTGCATATAGTGATGAACTTAAGGAGCTAGCAAAAGAGCATAAGCACAGAACTGCAAAACAGGACGCAGAAATTGCAAAGAAGGCAAAAGTAAAGAGGCTTATACTAACCCATTTAAGTGAAAGATACGAGAATGACAAAGGCAAGATCCTAAATGAGTCTAAAAAAATTTTCAAGAATTCTGTTGTGGCCGAAGACTTGATGAGCATTGAAATATAATAAAAAGCTTTAAATCTCTTATTTTATGTTAAATATATGAGGCCCCTGTAGCTCAGCCTGGATAGAGCATTAGCCTTCTAAGCTAAGGGTCGCAGGTTCAAATCCTGTCGGGGGCATACTTATGATTGTTGTGAATTAAGGTAGCTCTCCCAACTATTCCAACTTGCCACCACAGAATTTGCATAATTTATTCCGGCGGTATTTGCTCCAATATTCAAAAATCCAGAGGAATCCGTCCTCCCTGTTTTATAAACACTAAGTATACATTTTATCTGATCAATTGAGCCTTGCTCTAATCCAGAACCTACTTGATCTGTTGAACCCAGAACATTTCCCAAACAATCATTATAAGAAATGTTTGTATTAAGATTTTCTATTGCAGAGTTAAAAATTACTGACACTGCACTAATTTGAATATCTGCACTCTGATAGGCACCATTAAATGTGTTATACCCCATTAGCCAGCTACCACTTGAATCGGTACCCCAGTTATTATTTTGGGCAATTGCAATAAGTAAAGATTCAAAATCATTTTTTGTCCAATCATGAGAAGCAGTTTCAGATGTAATTACATTTCCAAGAAGGACAGCGCTGGGCAAATACTTCTGAGAATACTGACTAAAACTATTCTTGTAATTGTTATAATGGGTTATAGCATCTGAAGTTATTTGAGGACTAAACGAAGCAGTACCTGAAGTTGAAGAAGAAGTTGTACTAGAAGGAGCAGAACTAGAGGGGGGTAACAGTTCCAGAGGTGAAATAAGCATCCCACTGGGTATAAAGACTCATTACAGCATTTGCATAATTTATTCCGGCGGTATTTGCTCCAATATTCAAAAATCCAGAGGAATCCGTTTTTCCGGTATTTAAAACACTTAAGATACAATGCAGTCTATCATTCACAACGGTTTTAGAGATGCAAGAATAATATGAATTTGAATCTTGAATGTTCTTCTCAATCACAGCTCGTAAAATCCCGGAAACTGTCGCAACCTGATTGTCAGCTCCCTGATAACTAGGATTTCCAGATTGGTAGCACATCAACCAATCACCATTGCTTCCAAGTCCATTGCAGTATTGAGCAATTGCAACAAGCAGGGCTTCAAAATCATTTTGGGTAAATGTTTGACTTGTAGTAGAGCCCGTTACAAAAACAGGAAGATTTTGGGCAGCATATTTGTCAAAAATTGATTTGTAATAAGTATTAAATTGAGTAATAGGTAAGATAGAATTTGAGGGGGATATCTGTAAGCTGGATGAAGTACCACTACTTGATGGAGAAGTTGTTTGAGAACCAGATGAAGCACTGTTTTGATTTGAAGACCCTGAATTCTGGTTTATATAATTCATTAAAGCAGTATATCTGTTATCAACACTATTCACATAACTTGTAACATCTATACTTGGACTGTTAGTACACCCATACCCGATATATCCTCTTACAGCTGCATCCCAACCCGTATAAGTTGCGCTAAATCCATCACAAGTCCCTCCAGAAAGAGGATAATACTGCCCGCTAGAATAAGTATTATATTTATTCTGAAGAATCAAAGCACCGCATTGGATATTCTTATCATAGTTTGAAACTCCAGTAACATCACTTGGACTATTAACCCCTATGCTATTACAAAGACTATAAGAAGAAACTTGCATTAATCCTACAGATGCCCCGGTAACTGCACCAACAGTACAATCAGATTCCTGCATCATAATTGAAAGCAAAAGCACCGGATCTTCTCCATAAGTATTTGCAGCATTTATGATTGATTGAGCATATTGCTGGCAAGAACTACCACATTTACAATAGCTATTTACAAAGGGAGTTGTTTGGGCATAAGTCATTACCTTTGCAAGGCTATCTACTGTAACCCCTGTAGATGTTCCACCAATGCAAACATTTAGTGTAGTATCACAGTCTCCGCTTTGGCACTGCGGAGAAGAAGTACATGCAGAGCCTTCAGGAAGTAGCGTTGTAGCTGTTCCGGAAGCTACTGCTGCTTGAGCTACCGCTGATCCTGCAGATGTTGAAGTTATGTACGAAGATATAGCAAGATTGCCATAAGCTTCTCCTCTCAATAATAATAATTCTGCCTTCTGATTATTATAGAAAACCTGATTAATAATCGCTTGTATCGAAGTTATCTGGTCATTGGGATTGATTTGAGATTTTATTGTCTGAACCTTACTGTCAAAATCACTGCTGCTTAAATAATTTGACTGATTCAGTAAAATAGACATATAGTTGCCTTCCAAATCTTGAAGTGTTTCATTTCCTACAGTAGTTATAGTACCATTTGTTAAATAAGCAGAGAGGTCAGGAGAATTAAGAAGATTTTTCAATCCCTGCGTGTCCAGCCAACACACAAGATTTTGAGATCCACAATAACCTACCTGGACCCATCTTGAATTCTGTGCTCCTGCATTTGGATCCGTACCATTTCCAGGATTTCCTGTAGCACATACTCTTATTATGCCATTTGCTGAACTACAGTCTTGTGCTGTCGTAATCTGGGTATTATTTGCTTGTGATGATAAATAAGAGTCCTGCAAGTAATTAGACAAAAGTGAAGTTGAAACTTGCTGAAATCCACAATCCACTTGCCCATTAACACTGATACATAACTGATCATATCCCGAAGGTGCAGTAAAGTCCTTGGTCTGACTATTTGAACTCCCTGCATTAATATAACCTGAATCTACCTGCAATGTCGCAGAAATATCTTGGTAGTATGAACTTGAACTTCCAGAGGACCTTTGTAAATAAACGCTATAGGTAACACCAAGATTATTCCCTGCATAAATGTGATAAAAGACCTGATACTGGGAAGTTGGAGGAACAGTCGCAGAGGTAAATGGAATTGCTTGGAAATTTCCTGTAAACTGAGGGGGCGAGTCTGGCTGTGTTATCTGATTTAATAAATTAGCTCCATTCGGAACAGTAAGAGAAGCAAAATCTTGACATAATGATGCTGTTATAGCTTGCGTCGATTGTAAACCAAATGCCTGAAGTGCATTTTGGCTGTAATAACTAGTAAGATAATTAACTGATTGCTGTGCAGTCTGCCATGCATTTGGAACAGAGAGATACTCTCCTCCCCCTCTTGTGTTTTGTCCTGCAACAGTTGCTGCAATTTTCGGAACAGCAATATTTGCAATAGGCATAACCTGTTGCCAGAAAAAGTCACACAAATAAATGCTATCTATCTCATCACAAATACCTGTAGTTTGCCCCGTATTAAGTTGCTCCTGCAAACAGCTTGCATAATCTTTTTGCACAGAGATAAAATTATCAATTCCTGCTTTAATTCCTGTAAGACAAACAGGTATTATTATCCCCTCTCTTACATTTGGAAAGCATAAAGCAATGCTACCAATTATTCCTGTCTGTGCAACATCTTGTACGGGATAGGCTCCTCCAAAATTGCACCTACTCGTAGGACATACAACCGGATCACAGACATTAAACAAAATATTACAATCACTTGGAGACATAAAGTCCTGGCATTCAATTGCAGGGATACTCACAGTAGGTTGCCCAACTTTTATATTATTACCATTGATTACAACATTGCTTACCCCTGATTTGTAAGCCTTTTCAGCTTGTTGTATTGCACTTACAGCTTGAGTCACCAATTTTTGAGTGGTTGCCGAATCCAAACCATCAAACTGATTATTAAGCTGGTTCGTAGCAAGGTTTATACTTTGGCATATATCATCCCCCATTGCAATTCCTTCTTCTAATCCATTCGGTCCAACATTACATAAGTAAAAACTTTGTACTTGCCCGGCAGCAGTATATGCTTGAGTTGAAGTTGTTGAGGGCAGGGAGGGCAAAGCCTGTTGTACCGCCGCATACCATCCATTGGTTAAATCAAATGGAACAATTGCGGGCATCCCTTGATAAGGAGCTGTTGCAAAATACTGGACTTGAGGATTTTTGTAAGCATTTTGATACGAGGAAGCTGTATAAATCTTGAACTGAAGCTGGAGGGGATTCTTTTGATTAAGAGGATTGTATGCACTTTTAGCACCGGCAGCAGCAGGATTAGCACTTAGAGCATTACTTGCCAATTGAGACTGAGTGCTAGAATAAGGAGTTATGGCATTCCCGTTAATTAAATAAGTACCTTGGACAACACCTCCGGTATTATAATCTATAAGGAAGACTTGTGAATTAGTTGATTCCTGATAAACTTTGTAGTAGTCTGTGGGGGTGAAACTAATCCCGGAACTCGAAATATCTGTCGCTAACTGGCTGCCCGAAGGAATGCTCTTGAATGTTGGGGGGCTGGTAACTGGGATCTGATTTACAGGATTGAAAGAGGTAATAGTTACATCATTGCTTGAAATACCCAATGTTTGTGCAAGAGTTTGCTGACTTACGCAACTGCTAGAACTTGCTTGAATACCCGATAAAGTCGAATAAAGTCCTTGTTGTGCCATTCCTTTCAATGTACTGCTTGAAGATCCAGAATTAAGCATATCCGAGTAAAGCTGTACATTTTCTGCGTCTGTAAGGCTTATATCCGTATTACATCCTGGATTTGAAAGCAGTTTTTGAGCATCGGAAATACTAATACTTTGGCTGGGATTTTGTGGATTTGTTATAGAACTTCCAACATTACCCAAATCAGCACTAACATTAGGGATAAAAGCCTGTTGCAAAAATTTGTTTGTATCAACAACATTATCGGAGACAAGAGAACTTTTAGTAGTGTAGGGAGCTTGTAGATTTGCTCTCTCTGCATTTTCCTGTTGCATTAACGCCGTAGTTTGATTTACATCAATATCTATCTGTGCTGAATAATTTAGAAAGCATTGATCTAAGGAGACAAAAGATCCATTAGCTACTAAACTTTGGCATCTTGCATTCCATAGACTAGTCATTACAAGTTGCCTTGCTAGTCCTGCCGGACCGTTTAAATTTTGAATCAAATTCTTAACTGTCAACCAGGCACCCGTCGCGAGACACGCCCCATTAAGAGTCTGAATCACATTTCCTGTAAAGCTCGAAATTTTTTCCCAGAGAGCAATTGAAGAGTTTAAATCGCTAATCATGTTCTTTATTTGATCGGGAGTAAGTTGTATTGCCCTCTTTTCAATGCCAATATTAAATGAAAAATTAGCATTTGATCCCAGATTGTTAACCTGGGGGGTAATTGTTACCTGAGCATACTGATTTAAGTTTACATTCTCCAAAGTCAAAACATAATTTTTTTTGCTTTTTGGATCTGTAATTGTAGTTTGTACATTTTCTTGTAATACCTTAGTACTTGGGGCAAAAGCTGAGGCAGTAATAGTCAGTGTAGCTGTACCGCTGCTAGGGGTCACCAGTCCTCCAGTAGTCACTGTATTCCCGGGAGTTAAACCAAGATTAATAAGTTGTATAGATTCATTGGTAATATTATCCAAAGTAATAATCTCATTTTTTATTAAGTTAAAAGTCTGCACAGAACTATCAGGATATTTAACAGAAATCTGCGCTCCAAAATCAGTATATGTTGGTTCATAAACGCTTCTTAAATTAATCAAATATGACTGCCCATTTATAGAAACATATTGATTTGCAATATTTTGATTTGAAAGAGATGAAGAATCATTGCAGAAACTTACATCATACCCTGAAGTGGGATATCTCTGCTCAAAATTAGCACATAAGGTTGACAGAGTATTTTTTTGATTTAAATTGTTTGCCAATTGAATCTGATTGTACAAAGCTTGCTCCCCTAAAGTTGGGCTGCTTCCGGAAGGGTATGTTTCTGAAGGATAACTATTAAGAATTGATTGGTAATCCGTTGAGGCGCTAGCATAATTTTGAGTTATCTGAGGATTATTAATAGATTGATCTTGAGGGCTGGAAAATCCTGTAATAGAAACAGAGGCTCCAAATATAGGAGTATTTCTACTAATATCTAAAAAGTCTATCTGCTGACCTTGAACAAGTTGTTTAAGGAATTGTTGACCTACCCCTACCGCCGCCTTTACAGCATTTGCAAATAAATCAAAAGCAGAAACTCCAGTCACACTTGAATAACCGACATAAGACATATAAGTTGCAACTGATGCTAATTGATCATTTGATAGTTTTGAACCTACTCCTTGATTTGGCAATTCAATCAACACTAACTTCAGATTCTGATAACCATAAGGTCCAGCTATAGATTTCCCATTAGTACCTATATATCCAAGAAAAACCCCCAAATTGTTATTAGTATACAAATAATCTCCAAGCCCCGCGGTCACAGATTGCCCATTAATATTCAGTGTAACACGGGGAGACAGTCTTAGATCAAAAGCCTGGGACCCAGAATCTGTATTGCAATTGATCTGAACATCATCCGAAATGCCCTGTTGCTGTATGTTCAAAACTTTACACTGATTATTCAGTAGATTCTGTCCTTGTGCAACTTCCATAACATTCCCATTAATCTCCAGCTGTGCCATTGTGTTTGCATTCTGTAAACTATTTAGTGTCATCTGCATCGTTCCAGAGCAAGAATCAACCCCTGGAATAGAAAGACCACTAAATGTCTGCCCAACCTGAAGATTAACTGTCGAAATCTGATTAAGAGCATGATCATAAAGTGCAATTGTTGCAACGTTCCCATTTAAACTAGTTAATCTCAAAAACCCTTTTCCATTCCAGAACTGATAATTGGAATATTGAGTTTGCCAGTCAGAATCTGTAAGTTGGGGAAGATAAAAACTTTCAGTCCCAAGACCCAGAGCATTCTGCGCATTATAAGCTATAGTTGCAGTAAGATTTCCAGACACAAAATCGGGCATTGAGGACTCATTAGGCATTTGTTTCAAGTCAATAACTACATATCCTACATTGCCCAAAACAGGATAATTATTCACCTGCCCATTGAGATTTAATGCAGCCTGTGCGGGGTAGAATCCTATACTATTGACATATTGTGAATACTTCCCTGTAAAAGAAATACTGCTAATGGCACTAACATTTATTGATGGATTTATTTGTGTTGCGGCAAGGGGACAGAAAACAGGAACATCTTGTTGCTCAAGTAAATCACTCCTTACGACCGTGGGGGTACACCCTGTTGGAGAGATCTGAAGAAGAAAGTCCTGACTAGCTTGGCATGTAGCCGTATTAATATTAGATGTAGAAATAGAACTAGTAGTAGAAAAAAGATTAGTATACAAAGAAGTTTGTGGATTTGAAACAGTGAATGTTGCAGATAGAAAATTTAAAGAAAAAATTGTAAATAATAAAATTGTAAATACAAAGGCGATTTCGGATTTAAGATTATTATTTCTCATTTTAGTTTAAGTTTATTGTCAGATTATTACTATTAAATAAAATATAATTCTCTTGTATTTGTTCTAGACTAGTTGGAGGTGGAAGTGATGGAACATTTACGACTACGGACTTTGAATTGTTCAAATTTGATTCAAGTGCAAAAAAATCAGATTGCCCCCCTCCTGAGAGAGCACTGGAAATAATCTGAGCAGGAATAACAACATTAAAGCATTGTTGTTGCGTCAAACCCAAAGCCCCAGCAATTCCAGATGATGCAACATTTACACACTGTTGAGTTGTGGTTGCTCCAACATTGACTGAAGAATTTTGATAAATATAGGCCTGAACAGTATAATATCCTTCACTTAAACTTACATTTGTCTGCTGGGGATAAACAATCGTCTGAGAAGAGCTTCCTGAGGAAGAAGCGAACGTTATCGTCGCATTCCCCCCATAATTAACTCCATTAAGTTGCAAGTCTACAGGAAGATTGTATGACTTTTCCAAGATCATATTCAAGCTTCCAGATTGTGTTGTTGAAAATTCAGTTCTCCCTGTTGTATATCCGTCCGCAGAAGCAATAACATATCCATTATCACATTGAGGGAAAGATGCACTTAAACTCCCCGAGGAAGTTTGCCCTATGTTACATGTTTCTCCAAGACACTCATAAGAGATATTCGCATCAATTTGATTTGAATTGGAATCCACAACGCTAATATTCATGTTTGTATTCTCATAATTGCACAAATCTGGAGATGAATCTGAAACAGCAGTTCCATTTAATGGATTTCTTGGTTCATTTCCTTCAATAACTACAGCCATTGGAAACTGAAAAATCTCTCCATTATTTTGTATTATTGCAAGAACAGGATATTTGATATCGTAAACAAAATGATAGGGGACATAGCAAAATCCTAAAATACCTAGCCCTTCCTGATTTCCGACGGGTTGAGCAATTAACAAACTTCCTTGAGTAGGATTAATCTCATACTCACTCGACCAGTTAGGAGAAGTCAAAAATCGAACTCCCTGAACAGGAATCTTCAATGAGAAATAATCAGTTGCGTTATTATCTGTCCTTATAGACATAATATTATCTTGTATAGCCTGGCTCAAATTTTCTACAATTTGACCTCCATCCCAAATCTCCGGAGAACAACTTATATCCACACCATCGACAGGGGCATAATTTCTGAGAACATCAATGGTATAATTTTCCAAGAACAAACTTTCTTGTTCATAATTATAGACTGTCAATGCAGTCTGATAGAGATTTCCCAGTTCTGAATTAATATCCACTTTATGTGTTCTGACAAAAGTTGTATCATTCCCTTTCGTTATATTAAGATTCATATTAAGAGTTATCTGAATCTGACTAGGATTTATTATAACATCTGTAGTAGGTTGCCCCATACTAATCTGAAAGTTTTGTTCCGTAAAATTTCCAAAATCACAATTCCTTATATTTTGATTAATAAACTGAGCAAGTTGAGTCTCCATATTCTGCTGAGAGGGGACTTGTTGCTTAGCAATATTGTTTCCAGAAACATAATACCAATAGGGAATAGGATTACCTAGAAAGTTAAGATCAGAAGAAAAAGGCATATATGGGGAGCCAGGTTCAAATTGAGGTAAATAGATATAACCCCCCTGACTCTCCAATACATTTATTCCAGTAAGAGCATTACTCTGAACACAAGATAAAAAAGTATTGTAAACTGGTTGGAAATCTTGAGGAACTTGGCTAATCACTTGTTGACTGTTTCTGTAAATAAGAAAAACCGCAACCACGGCTAAAATGAAAATTGCCAGTATTATAAAAATAGTTACCTGCCCCCTTTTTCTAATGAAATTTACCAGAATTCCACCTCCAAATTGCATCAGAAATAAATGAAAAATATATATATAAATATTGGTATCAAAAACTTATCATTCTCATCTAGAAAACTTTCACAAAAAAAGACTATCCCTTATCTAAATCTATTTGCCTTGAAGAAAAAAATTCCGCCCAAAACTAGCAAAACTCCACTAGCAAGAGAAAGATATCTCGTCACATCGACTGAAAATGGAAGAGTTATTAAGTTAAAGAAAATATTTATAAAATAGAATCCAAACAAAAGATAAATAATCAATCCGATAGCACCTAATTTAGCCATATTAGATGAAAAAATAATTAGTATTTAAATATTTCCCAAGGTCCCATAGTCCAGTGGCTAAGACATGTCCTTGACGTGGACAAGACCGCAGTCCGATTCTGCGTGGGACCATCAACAAGTTTAAAAACCAAAATTTTCTCTTGAAAACATGAAAGTCCCAAAGAAAACAAAAAGGTATTGCCCATATTGTAAAAAACAAACAGAACAGAAAATTAAATTAGTGTCAACGGGAGCAAAAAGAGGAACTTTAACAAGAGGTTCAATTTCTAGAGCCAAGAAAAGGGGCTTGGGGGTAGGGATAGGAAATAAAGGAAAATGGGGCTCCAAACCCGCTGTTAGTAAATTCAAAAGAAAATCTAAAACAACTAAAAAAACAAACATAATGTATACCTGCACTGTATGCGGAAAGTCTAAATATCAGAAAAAAGGACAAAGAGCAGGTAAACAAACCCAAGAATAAAAATGGCACAAGCTAAGAAAAGAAAAAGATTTTTTGAAGTTGAAATTCCAATCTTAAAAAAAGAGACCCAACTGCAAGCATATGAGCCTGAAGAAGTTGAGGGAAAAACAATAAAATATGATTTAACAAGAATTTTGAAGGGGAAGAATGTGATTCTCTATTTGAAAGTCAAAAAGCAAAATGAAAAATTTGTTGCTATCCCTGCCAAAATAGAACTCATCCACTCTTCTCTTAGCAGAATGGTAAGAAGAGGGACGGATTACGTTGAAGATTCATTTGTTGCAGATTGTAAAGATTATCAGTTAAAAATAAAACCTTTTATGATAACAAGAAGAAAGGTTCACAAATCCATAAGGAATGCTCTTAGAAATGAGGCAAAAAAAGAGATAATTGAATATCTAAAAGACAAAAAATCAGAATTAATATTTGAGGATATATTAAAAAATCAGCTTCAAAAACCCTTAAGTCTAAAACTGAAAAAAATTTACCCCCTATCAATGTGTGAGATAAGAATTCTTGAAATCAAAAAGCCATTAAAAGTTGAATAAGAAATCCTTTAAATAGACAATTTTTCTGAATATAATCATGCCTCTATAGCTCAGTGGCAGAGCATCGGTTTTGTAAACCGGGGGTCGGGGGTTCAAATCCCTCTAGAGGCTTGTATACTTCCAAAAAGCTATAAACTCAAAGAAATCCTTCTAGTATATGTGGCAAGATCTAGCAATCGCATTAATATCTGTGATTTTCGATATTGCCTTAATCCCTCAAATCATTTACGGATATAAAACAAAAAAGAAAACAATTTCCAATTCAACGGCATTCATAACGTTTATAGGATTATATCTTACAACATTAATTTATTTCACACTACATCTTTATTTTTCAACGGTTTTAAATTTTATATGTGCAACTTTTTGGCTAATTCTATTCGTTCAATCCATTACTTATAAGAATAATTAATTTAACTTTACCGCCGTGCCATAAGCCAAAATTTCTGAGGACTTCTGCATCACGGAAGAAGCATCAAATCTCATTGCAATTATTGCATCAGCTCCCAACTCAATTGCACGGTTTACCATTCTATTATAGGCCTCATCACGGGACTGATTTATCAATTCAGTGAAGGTTCCAATTTCTCCACCAACAAGGCTCTTGAATCCAGCCATAATATCCCTACCGAGGTTCCTACTTCTTACAGTATTTCCTCTAACTATTCCGATAATCTCTTTTACCTTCCTTCCGGGTATATCATTCATGGTTGTAACAATTATTTTTTTATTCATAAATATTATCTCCTGTTTCTCTTAATTTCTTCAATTTTATTTTCCTTCTTATTTGATAAAATGACAATTCCCAGGATCAAAAGAATAAGGCTAGCACCATCTAGAGTCACATAATTTCCTTGTAGAAGAATAATTACCACAAGACTTAATCCGGCCAGTACTAGCAAAATTCCAGTAATCAATCGAGGGATATCTTCCATAGATGAAGATAGATATAGGACAATTTAAACTTATTCATCAACCTTCTCTGCCTTATCATCCTCAATAAGAATTTGTGCTATTTGATGAGGTAAATTTGCAATTTGACCTTTGCTGAATTTTCCCATCATTTCTCCGTCAGATCCAATAAACTCTTCTACATCTTTTTTGAAAATGACCATCTCATTTTTGAGGATTTCATTTTTATTTCCATTTAGCAATTCATTAAATTTCTTATCCGAAAAATCAATGCATTTCATAAGCTCTTCAAATAATTCTTTCTCAAAATCGAGCATATTTTCAAAATCCCTTTTTGAAATCCCAATCTCAGAAGCAATTAAAATAAGATTTAAGATTTTTCTTCTTCTTATTCTCTTTAATTCATTAAATAAAGTAACTGCATTCTCAAACTGCTTTTTAGTTTTCGTAATCATATCCGAAAAAGCATCATCTTCTTTGAGAGACATTTCTTTCTTCTCCTTTAGATATTCCGAGACACTTGCAATAAAATTTTTTGGAAGAGGCTGTAACTGTTCAGAATATCTTTCCTTTCTAGAAGCCTCGTATATCTCGTTATAAGTTATCATTTTCGTAGATAATCTGGAATTTTAAATTTGGAATATTCTGGGAACAGATTTTTCCCATCCATAAGTCTAGAAAAACATTCCCCCTCTAATTTGCAATCTTCAAGAGCATCATGAGGAATCCCCTCTTTAATAATTTCTGTTCCATTTAATTCTCTTCGTTCATTTTCCACTCCGCAGAATTCTAGAACAACCGGGAGACTGAAGCTGCCCCGACCGTTCTCTTTTAATCTATATTTTCCCTCTTTTTTCAGATAGACTAATTGGGCAAGAGCATAAAGATCCAACCCCTTAGACCCTAAGACTTCATTAAACTCATTATAAAGCCCATATCTAAAACATTTATTCTGAAGAAAATTTAAATCCCATCCTATATTCTGCCCAACAATTACTTTGATCTTGGAACTTTTTGCCCACTCTATAAAATTTAGTATCAATCGCTTTTGAGATTGTTTATTTTCATTTCTTAGCTCCTTTTCTGTCTTTCCCGTAACTGTTAATGCTCCTCCCTCAACAAGGTCTTCATCATCAATTCTCGCTTCTTCTAAAAAGTAATTCTCTAAGTTATCTAAATCAATAGCCCCAATCTGCCAGATCCCATATTTTCCCGTATCCAATCCGCTGGTCTCAATATCCAAAACGATCATCCTCATGAAAAAGTACAAGTGTTTTTAAGAATTGTTATAACTCAAAGAGCCTATTTCAAAAATCCAACCTTGTCAAACAATTCGTTTCCATTCATTCTGCCAAGACTGCCTATTCTCGCTTCTCTCTCAGAAAACTTCTTTCCCACCTTATCTTCGTTTTCAGATTCTTTCCCAAAAAATTTTCTCCTCTTAATTTTGGGAATAGACTGATTGTAAAAAAGCACAGGAACAGGATCTGCGGAATGCTTTTTCAGCTTACAAGGAGTTGCGTGATCTGCCGTAACCACTACTTTTATCTTATTTGGAGGAGCAAATTCTCTCAAAAATTTGAACAAAGTCTTATCAATACTTTCAAGCATTTCCTTTTTCTCAAAAGGCTTACCATCATGCCCGGGTAAGTCTGTTTCTTTCAAATGAATATAAGCATAATCAAAATTATTTTTATTTCTCTTCAAAACTTTTATTGAAAATTTACATGCCTTATTTAATCCTTCATATAAGTTTTTATACACATCTAGATCTTTTAACCGAGGATAATCAAATGAAAAAACTTTCATACCACTAAGTTGCGAAAAACCCCTCTCAAGAGGCATGTAAGAAACGGAAAGCCATCCCTTGTATAATTTCAACCTTGGGACGTCAATTCCAGGACCTCTAATAAGCAAATAATTAGCAGGGAGCAAACCTCTTCTTCTCCTCTCTTCATTTATAGGATGTTTATCAAGAACTTCAAAGGCTTTGTCTAAAAATTCGTTTATGATATTCACAGTATATTGAGAATTTTCATCTTCATCAAGTATTCTTACAGGAGCAACCTTATCCGAAAATTTTGTCTGTCCCCCAAAATAAGTGGGATCATTCTCAGAGATATCATCAGAAAATCCTCCCTTAAAAACAAGTATTCCTCTATGCTGAACCGTCGGCTTAAAAACAAAATCACACGGAAGTTTTATCTTATTTATTGCCTTCGCAAGAGCTTCAGCCTCCGAAGAAGTGAGCGTCCTCCCAGCTCTTCTGTCAATTATATTCCCTTGAGTTAGGGAATCCACCGTTGCAAAATTTGCCCTAAATGCAAGATCTCCATGTGTAAGAACCATTCCGGAACCTCTTGCTTCAAGTTGCCCTCTTGTACTTGAAAGTTGCTCATTTCCAAATATTGAAACAAGTGCTTCGTCAGATTCAGGAACAAAACCAGGTCTTACAGAATACATATACCCCATCTCACCCCTAGTAGCCAGAAAATCAAGATTGGGCATATTAGCAGCTTCAAGGGGAGTCTTCCCTTCTAGAGCATCTGTAGGAAGATCTGCCAGACCATCAAGGATTACAAATACCCCTTTCATAATTTCATAAAAGTATTAAACTTTATAAAGATTTTTTCACTAGAAAAACAATGAAAGAGGTAAAAAGACCTTGGGGGAATTTCAAGCAATTTATTCTTAACAAAAAATGCACAGTAAAACTTTTAACACTCACTCCAAAACAAAGTTTAAGCCTACAATCTCATAAAAAAAGAGAGGAGAATTGGTATTTTCTCGATAATGGCCTGATCCAGCTAGGAAACAGAAAAATTCATGTAAAAGAGGGAGATTTTATACATATAAGAAAAAATGAAAAGCATAGAATTATCGCACAAAACAAAAAGGTGAGAGTAATTGAAGTCGCGACCGGAACTTTCAACGAAAATGATGAAAACAGATATTCAGACAAATACGGAAGAGTTTAATAATTGTAATTCTTGAATAATAAAATGTTCAAATTTCTTAAAGAAAAACTGAAACAATGGACCGAGAAAATTTCAAAGGCCCCAGAAAAGACTAAAGAAGTCAAAGAAGATCTGGAATTTAAGGATTTGGAAGAAAAGTCTAAAAAAATAAAAAAAGAAATCCACTTTGAGCCTTCGTTAGATAAACAATTAAGAGGAGAAACATTAGGACTTGATTTAGAAGAAGAAAATAAAAAAGAACTTCCAAAATCTTTTTTTGAAAGAGTAAAGCAAAAAGCAGGAAAGGTAAAAATTTCTGAAAAAGAATTTGATGAATATAAAGATGAACTAGAGATGCTTCTTCTCGAAAATAATGTTGCATTTGAAGTATCTGACAGAATAATAAAAGAATTAAGAAAAAGAATAATTGGAAAGGAATTTCTAAAAAAAGAAATTGGAGGACAGATAAGAGAGACGCTAAAAGATATAATAGCAGAAACTTTAGTTGAGCCGTTTAATCTAGTAGACAGAATCTATGAAAAAAAAGATAAGGGACCTTTTGTGATCTTGTTCTTTGGAATTAATGGAAGTGGGAAAACTACTTCAATTGCAAAAGTTGCGGAATTTCTAAAAAATAAAAAAATAAGCTGTGTTTTAGCTGCTGCAGATACATTCAGAGCAGCCTCAATTGAGCAGTTAAAGGAGCATGGAAAAAGAATCGGAATGAATGTAATCTCGCATGAATATGGAAGTGACCCCGCCTCCGTAGGGTTTGATGCAATAAATTATGCAAAGAAAAATAAAATAGATTGCGTTCTAATTGATACCGCGGGAAGAATGCATACCGAAAAAAATCTTATAAAAGAAATGGAAAAAATATCAAAAGTATGCAATCCAGATCTAAAAATTTTTGTTGGGGAGAGCATTACCGGAAATGATGCGACAGAACAGGCAAGAACATTCAACGAAAATATAGGGATTAGTGGGATAATATTAGCAAAGGCGGACATTGATGAAAAAGGAGGAACTGCCTTAAGTGTTGGGTATATAACAAAAAAACCAATTCTTTTCTTGGGAACTGGCCAGTCTTATGGAGATTTTGAACCATTCGACAAAAACAAATTTTTAGAAAAATTAGGCCTATAATATCCAAAAACATAATAATTATTTTTCACATGAAAAAGAAGGAACTTAAAAAACTGGTATTATCCCTTATTTTTTTGTCCATATGCATCCTAATTGCATATATTGGTGTTGCAAATCTTTACAGGGTTTATCCAAACCTTCCAATTATTAGAGATTTCCTATTTGAACATACTCCTTTCATAAATATTTTATTCATAGCGGACTTTGTTGTAACCCTTGCAGTAATTTCATTCTTTGTCTTTATTATAAAAAAGAACAAGTGGAAAGAATTACCATTTTATGCAACAATAATTGGGATTTATTACTTAATACGATCTGCATTAATCTACCTCACTCCATTAGCAAATCCGTATACTGGATCAAATATCTTGCCAGAAATATTTCCAAGCGGGGGGATGTTTCCTAGTGGGCATACAGGATTAATATTCTTACTATTCTTATTTACTTTGAAGAATAAAGCAAAGGGATGGAACATCTATTTTATAGTCCTACTAATACTTGAAATAGTTTCTATGATCCTCAGCAGAGGCCATTATACAATTGACTTAATTGGAGCTTTATTTATTGCATATACACTCTGGAAAGTAGGAGAAGAACACTTCAAGAAGAGGCTAACATTGAAGTAACCCAAAATTTATTAACCATCTCTTTCGTAAAAAAGGCATGCTCGAAAGACTTGGAGAAGTGCTAAGAAAGGCAACAAATAAAATCACTAATGCAATCTTTTTGGACAAAGATTTAGTTGACTCAATAATAAGAGATTTACAAAGGGCATTGATTGAAGCAGATATTAACATAAGCCTCGTAAGGGAAATTAGTGATAACCTAAAAAGAATAGCTTTTGATGAAAGAATAAAGGGTATTGACAAGAAAGAACATCTAATAAAAGCTCTTCATGATCAACTCCTTAGAATTTTGGGGGAATACAAACAATTAACATTGAAAAAAGAACAAAACAGGATCATGCTCCTGGGATTATATGGGGCAGGAAAAACAACAACTAGTGCAAAAATAGGAAACTACTTTTCAAAAAGGGGAAAGAGGGTGGCTTTGATAGGTCTTGATGTCCACAGACCTGCAGCTGCAGAACAATTGAAACAACTTGCAGAAAAAAATAATTTAACTTATTTTATAGAAGCTGAGGAAAAAGATGCTGTAAAACTCTGGAAAAAACTTGAAAAACAAAAAAAATTTGACAAGTTTGATTTGCTCATTATTGACACAGCCGGAAGGCATAATCTTGATAAAGATTTGGTAAAGGAAATAAAATCTTTGGATAAAGAAATTTCTCCAACAGAGACAATCTTAGTAATGCCTGCAGATATAGGACAAGCAGCCAAGCAACAGGCTTCACAATTTAAGGAAGCTATCAATATCAGCGGAGTTATAATAACAAGAATGGATTCAACAGCAAAAGGGGGAGGAGCCCTAACTGCATGTGCTGAAACTAAAGCCCCAGTTTATTTTATAACTACTGGAGAAAAAATAAATGACATTGAAGAGTTCAATCCGGAGTCTTTCCTAGCCAGACTGCTTGGAATGGGAGACTTGGAAGCTTTGATAGAGAAAGTAAAATTGGTCAGTAATGGGAAAAATCAGGAGAAAATGCAGAAAAGACTTGAAGAAGGAAAGTTGACCCTTAATGATATTGTGGAGCAAACAAAATCAATGAATTCGCTTGGAGGATTTGACAAAATAAAGTCATTGATCCCCGGACTTTCTAATGTAGATACAAAAATTCCAGAGGGGGTAATGGAAAATCAACAGGCAAAAATTTCAAAATGGGAACATATTATAAAATCAATGACCCAAAATGAAAGAGAAAATCCAAAAATACTGAAAGATGAAACAAGCAGAATAGCAAGAATAGCAAAAGGAGCAGGAGTTGCAACAAGTGATGTGAGAGCTTTGATAAAACAATATGACATCTTGAGTTCAATGATAAAAGAAACTTCGGGGGATTTATCTGGAGGAATCAGCCAAAAACAACTCCAAAAAATGCTTAAAAAGTTCGGGAAAAAAGGATTGAGAATCTAACCAAGAGTTCACAACATTATTAAATAGATTCTTAGAATAATTTTAATGGTTAAACATCTTAAGTATAAACTAATTCTTATAATCTTTCTTCTAGCATTAATAAGTTCATTGCTACTTGCCTTTGTTCCACTTCATTTTATATGTACCCCCTTAGAGGGGTGCAATGCCGTCCAGACTTCTATCTATTCCAAGACGCTAGGAGTAAGTAATAATTATTACGGAATTGTAATCTTCTTGGTAATGCTTCTATTAACTTTATCATATATAAAAAATCCAAACAAGAATGTAAAATTCTTAATTTACGCAGGAGTTTTTAGCGGAACATTAATAGCACTGTACTTTTTCTACTTGCAACAATTTGTTATACATGCATATTGCAAATATTGCCTAGTTATTGATATCGGTATGGTAATATCTTTTATTATTCTGAACATTCCCGAATTAAACAACAAAATTACCAACAAGAATGAATAACATCATTAATCAGGGCGCGGAGGCAACTATCGAAAATAAGGGAAATAAAATTATTAAAAAAAGGACTAAAAAGTCTTACAGAATAAAAGAGATTGATGAAAAGATTAGAAAATTGAGAACACGTTCTGAAGGAAAACTTCTTGAAAGAGCCCAAAAAATAATCTCCGTTCCAGAGGTTTTAAAAGTTGACGAAAAAAATAAAGAGATCATCATGCAAAACATTGAAGGGGAAAAACTTTCGGATCACCTAGATAAGTTCCCGATCGAAGAACAAAAAAAAATTTGTAAAAAAATTGGAGAAAATATTGCAAAATTACACAATCATAATATCATCCATGGAGATCTTACTGCAGCAAATATGATCCTAGCTGAAGATAAAGTTTATTTTATTGACTTTGGACTAGGCTTTATTAGCCCAAAAGTAGAAGATAAAGCCGTGGATTTGCATTTACTAAAAGAATCGTTTAAGGCGGGGTTTGCAAAAAATTGGGAAACCTTATTTAATTCTATAAAAGAAGGGTATTCAAAAGATTCTACCAATACCCGTACCATCCTAGAAAGATTCAAAGCAGTTGAAAAAAGAGGGAGATACAAGCAAAGATCATAAAATGAAAGTATTATCCTTAAAACAGCCTTTCGCCGAACTTGTTGTTTCTGGTAGAAAGACAATTGAATTAAGAAACTGGAACACTAAATTTAGAGGAGAATTCTTAGTACATGCATCAAAAAGTTCAGATAAAGATGCAATGAAAAGATTTGGATTTGAGAATTTACCTCTTGGTGCTATTGTTGGAAAATCAAAACTAATAGACGTTAAAGAATATCATAATGAGTTGGAACATAATCGAGACAAAGATAAGCATTTAGCAGATTCCTCCTGGGGAAGGTTTGGATTTGTTTTGAAAGATTCAGAAAGAACCGAACCCATTCTAGCAAAAGGAAATTTAGGATTCTGGGATTTTAAGTTTAATGAGGTTTAATCTCATAAGCGTAAAAATATATAGCCCAACCAGGGTCGCTTACCATCTTGGCACAATCAAGGATTTCGCACCTTTAATACTTCGGCGTCCTTAATTTGTCGATGCTGGCAGAGTTTTTAAGGATTGTCTAGATGAAAGTGGATAGGTTAGCTTTCTAGCAATTCGATACTAATTTTAGTTAAATTTCCAGTGTTTGTTCGTTTAATTTAATATTCTCTTTTAATTACAAAAAATGAGCCTCGAATTGTTCCTGCCAGTTTAGACTTCTGCCTGGCAAACTTAAACTTTCCTTCTAACTCTTTTGGCACTTCCATCCCCTCAGAAAGCTTAAAACCAACAGCCCGTTTCTTAGGATTATCAATTGTATACAGGACGTTGACTCCAAGACCATCTTCATAAAAGACGTATGTCCATTTAATGTTTTCCACTTGAAAACTCGATGTTTCCAAAGGTTTTGCCGCAAATTCAATATCACGTTCTTCTTTCAAGATTTTGTTCACATAATCAAGAGTCTTCTGGCTCTTCTCCGCTGGTACAACAGTAAATTTATGATTGTATTTGTTCATAAAATAACGGGCTTCATTAGCACGTAAACCAGCAAGTGCTCTTGCTACAGGTGATGACCCTAAACCAAAAGTAGATACATTTTCAAAATCAACGACATATGACATTTCCAACACCCCTTATCTTGTTTTTAAGATTAAGTAATATAAGCAAATTAAATATATAAGCTTTATGTCCTTTTAAAAAGAACAAGCTAGATTTTAACTTAAGACTAGGACGCTCGCACCAAATCTATCAGAAATGATGATAGCCCTGCCTGGGCTACGAACTTTTACTTAAAAAAAGATAAAAGAGGTTGAACAAAAATTATCAAAAAAATAAAACAGCTTCGTTAAAAAGCATATTTTATTTTAAAACCAAAATCCTTGAAAATGGTCAAAAAGGTAAATAGCCCCACCAGGATGGCGGCACTATTTGTCTCAATTAGGAGGAACTTATATTCTTTTCCTCGCTCCACTTAATTTAATTATAGTCATTTTAAAATATTTTCTCCGGATTTACTCTTAATTCTTCTATTTTTAATTTAAGATTTTTAATATAATTCCTTAAGGTTTTTGCAATTCCTTTCTTAGCTCTCCAGTTGCTTGATTCTACTTCCCCTAATTCTTCTTTTACTCTTTCAATTTCTGCTTTCAAATCAGGGATTCTATTATTGATTCCTTCTTTTAATCTTTCAAATCTTCTTTTAGATCTTTTGCTATTCTTCTCACTAATATTGGTTCTTCCATGAAAAAAGTGAAGATTATAATGATTTTTATCCGCTAACATTTTTTTGAATTCTATCTGCTCTTTTTCTTTATCTTCTTTAGGAAGCTCTTCCCATTGCCTTAAATTGCCTTTGGTAAAGGCGACTAGAACAATTTCTTTAAGATTAGAAGATTTTGTGCCTTCGCCTATCCAGGTGTTTGTTGCAGGTAAGAAATAGATTGTTTGACCATCTGTAATGTTAAACTCTGAGATTAGAGGTTTTGGAAAAGTCTTTATTCCAAGAGTTCCTTTGGACCCTCCAAACTTTGCTATCTTTTTAGTCCATTCTTTATTATATTCTATTTTTTCTTGTTTTTTAGATTCTTGAAGTTTCTCTGCAGTACAAACCCTTTGTATCATAATAACTTCTCCACTTAACCCATGAAATTCAATCAGATCTCCAGATTTCCAACTAAGATCCATCAATAGAGATTTTGGGATTGTAAATCCCCCATAACCTTCTCTTATTCTAAATGTAACTGGTATCTGTATACACAAATTAACTACAGTGTATCTATTTTTAAAACCTGCTATTTTGTATACTTTTTAGATACTAATTCTTTAGATGTTTTGGAGATACTCAATTTCTGGTATTTTTGGATATTTCTTTCCTAAGGGGATATCATCATAAACAGTTTCTAATACTTCTTTTTTCCAATCTTTTTTATCGGAAGTAATGATAATTAATTCGTGGTGGTTATGCTCTTGTATTGCAGAAGCAATTGTTCTTGCATCAGATTCGTTATTATTTAGTCCGTTAAGTAACCAACTTTTCAAATTAGGGTCTATATCTGATTCTGGAATAACTACTTCATCAATATAAGTTTTAATAAAATAGGTTACTCTTGATTGTAATAAATTAAGAATATCGTTGACATTTTCTACAAATTCATCTTTATCTTTATAATTATTATAATTAAGAATCAATTTATTTACAAAAATCTTATCTTTTGGAAAAAGAAAACTTGATTGTTCTGAGGAGAATAATGTATAATTTTTGTTCTGTACTTTCTGATTAAACTCAAATAGAATAACACTTTGCCTTTTTAACCATCTTGGTAGATTTCTGCTAGCAATATAACTACAGAGGAGATAAATATGATTATTCTTATTTTGTATAAATATTTTAGCCTTTTTTTCTAGCGGATCTCCAAATTGCATGCAAAAATAAATAGGAATATTCATATCTAAGAAGTATCTCATTATTCATTCTCCAAACCTTCAACGATCATACCTTGAATTTCATTTGAAAAATCATTTTCAGGCATTTTTATTTTAAATGGATTTATTTCTTGTGCTATAGATTCTAATACTTCTATATACTCCTTATAATTCATTTCTTTAAAATTCAAATTTAATTCTTTTATTTGTTCAAATAATTGTTTCTTGTCTACTTCAATGAATCGCTCAGAGTTTATAAAAGAAGTAAAAGTAGTCAGCTTATCCCATAATTGAGTTAATGTTTCTTTGATCACTTCTAATTTATCGATTTCATCATTACTTCCATTAGAGAGTATAATCTGCACATCTCTTAAAAACCTCTCAAATTCAAAATAAAACTTTTCTAATTTAATCGGATAATTTAAAGATAAGTCTAACAGTGCTTTTTTTAATTTTTGTTTAAACTCTTTATCTGATTTATTTTTATCGTGCAAAATAAACAATCTTGTTAAATTCTCTTTTGCATAATAAAATGGCATATCATATTTTTTGTACTGATGTACTCTCTCTTGATAAGCTTTCCCCGTATGTTCTTCACTTTCAATAATTTTTTTTATCCACATAAGTATTTTTTCTTTATCATTAGGTACTTCTATCAAACTTAAAATATCTTTATTATTATAATCAAAACTTGCACAGGTAGTCATACCATAATGAAATTCTAAAATTGGGAGATCTAGATTATATGTTTTTATAACATCAACTGCTATCTTCTGTAAGGCCGTTTTGGATAACTCTTCACCTTTTTTCTCTCTCCAAATTTTTTGGATTTCTGAAAGGAGATAAAGTGTTCTCATCCTAATTTCTTTACTAAAAGGTAAACTATAATAAATTGGATCATCCATTCTTCTATAAATCTTCATCTTATCTGTGCTAAGAATTTCATTAACTTTTTTTTCATCTTTTAACTTATCTAGATAGCTGTTGGTTGTAGGCCAATTAGAACTAATTTTGGTTGCTATCTCGCTAATGCTTTTTGGGCCTTCAAATAAAAAATCTAAAATTTCCTTCTTTATTTGCTCTGGGGTTTTTCTAATTGTCATGAGAATTTACCACCCCTTTTTGCATTTTATATAAAACGAAAATCTTTATTTAAATCTTTCTAGAGACTTCTTTATAAGAGTAGAACATATACCTATATATTTTTGAACATAGAAAAATTTAAAAGGAAAGGAATTAATTGTAATTACAAATGATAAACAAATATCGTTCAGGTCGAATTCATGAAGGAAAAGTTGCAAGAGACCTAAAAGAAAAGGGGTATGATAATATTAGACAAAGTGCTGGAAGCCGCGGTGCTGCAGATATATATGCACAAAAGGATGGAAGAAAGTATTATGTTCAAGTTAAGAGTGGTTCTGCAAGAATGGGAAAAGAAGATGTTGATAGATTAAGAGAATTAGCAAAACAAAGACGAGGAGTGGCTGTAAGTGTTCATAGAGAAGATGGAAAATCCAGATGGAAATTTCATGGAAATTGGAGTCGATCAAAATGAAATCAAAAATTAACTGCAACAAAAAAAGAATCGGAATATTTGGGCATGCAAAATTAAGAAAATTTGTGATAGAAAAGAGAATGATTTCATCTCAGCAGGGAAGGGTGTTCTTCTATAGCTTTTCCTGCTTCGGGAATTGCAATCACTGCAACGAATGCTATTAAATCATTAGGGTGCGGAGACTAATAGGAGATTAGTAAAATGAATAGAGAGGAACACTTTTGGGTTGGAGTAATCGCTGCTGGATTAGCTGACATTTTTGATCAAATATCTGATGGTAAAACTTTCAATCTTCCACAAACAATACTAAGTGGAATTTCTGGAGGAATAGGCAGGATGTTTCCAGATGTTCTGGAAAGTACAACAGATCCAAACCACAGAGAATTTTTTCATAGTGCCAGTCTTGGAGTAGCTCTACAATTCAGGAAATAATCAAATAAAAAACAATTCTCAAATTGATCCTATAATTAAAAAATTTTATCAAGTTTCTGTATTGGATACAGGAAACACATCTAGCCTTAGATCTCACAACACCAAGAAGATTGCCTATAGTTTAAAATGACAATTGCTTTTTTTCCAAATTCTTTAATTTTAGCCATTCCTAGAGGAGTATTTTTACTAGGGATAATTGGCCTCTTTATTGCAGGAATAGCAGAATTCAGAGGGGTGATCTAGGAAGGCCAGCTATTTTTGTAAATGCTTTATTACTATGGCAAATCTTTTTTTCTGTATGGGCTACTTTACCTATATGGATGCAATGGTATCTCAATGTTGGATCAATTGTCGGTCTAGTTGCTCTAATTGCTTATCTATTCCAAAATGGAGATTACCTAAAGAATTTTATCAGGTTTGCTTCATTTTATATGGTTCAATATCTATTATAATAATAATTGGGATATCTATATCTTTAGGGATATCTTTAATCTAAAGTGGCAAATCCAATTCAATCCTTTTTTGATGATGCAAAGCAAACATTAGTTTTTGTTATCTCTATAATTTTGATAATTTTTGTTTTAGGGTTTATAGGAGTAACTTTTGGTATGCAAGGATTTACAAATAATTTGATATCTTCTATGAGTTTAGGAGTAATTTTAATTCAGAATTCCTCCAGTAGGATTAGTTATAGGAATAGTTTTGTTTAATTAAAAATTCTGATCGAGAAGTAAGAATTTAACTATAAATCCTAATACCTTTATCTTTTGATAAACTCTATTCTTCCTTCATTCTTAAAATCCCTCAAGAGTAACCTTAAATTCAGATTTCTTGATACAGAAAAGAGGGCAAAGGGTCCAATAGAGAGTGTTGTAAGAAATAGTTCCACATCTATTCTTTTTGCATTGTTTTAGTCTCTGAAATGCTTTTTTGTTTAGGTCGAATAGCTTCTTTTTTCTTTTGCCATTTTCATGTATAAAATTTATCATATAATTGAATGTTCTTTGATATTTATCCCATATTTCGGGATCTTCTTTTATAATATTCTCAAATTTTTCCAAGAGTTTCTTATTTTTTGAAAGAATTCCCCTTAGATATCCTGCCATAAACCATATATTAGAATGATGATCCATAGTATCATTAAAACCACTGATAAAATCTTTTTCAAATTCCAGAACCACAATTGTTGCAGAATTTATTATCTTCAGAAATTATCTGGCCGCA